>DAOTKE010000001.1:0-65416 GCA_035449085.1 Kiritimatiellia bacterium
TGAGGTAGGTTTCAAGCCAGGCGACCGACTCGGCGTCGAGATGGTTGGTGGGCTCATCGAGCAGCAGCACATCAGGATTGGAAATCAGCAGACGGCAGAGTGCTACGCGGCGGCGCTCGCCGCCGGAGAGCGCCGCGACCGGGGCATCAGGCGGCGGCAAACGCAGCGCCTCCATGGCCATCTCGATCTGATGGTCAAGGTTCCACAGGTCATGGGCGTCGATCGTGTCTTGCAGACGACCCAATTCATCGTTCAGCCTGTCGGATTCTTCGTCACTGAGATCACTGCCGAGCCGGTCGCAGATTTCGTCATAGCGCGCCAGAATCGCCTTGGAACCAGAGACACCTTCTTCGACACACTGCATGACGGTCTTGCCCGTGTCCAGATCGGGCTCTTGGGGGAGATAGCCGACCTTGGTGTTCTTGGCGACCTGGCACTCGCCCATGAACTCGGTGTCAAGGCCCGCCAGAATTTTTAGCAACGAGGATTTGCCCGAGCCGTTGGCGCCGATCACGCCGATGTGCGCGCCATGGAAAAACGAGAGGTTAACGTCCTCAAGGATGGTCTTCTTCTCGTGTTGCTTGGTGACGTTGATGAGTGAAAATGCGTATTCGCCGGCCATAGTAGAAGTTAGGATTTGGATTTAGGAGTTAGGAGTCAGGCTCACCGCCCGCAGAACGGGAACAAACGACAGGAAAACCTTATCCACAGATTACACAGATTGAATCCATATCGGCGGAACGCTGCGCCATCTGCGGACAAAAACGTGAGGTTATAGGAAAGGCGTTGAAGACGGTGTGGGGCATGACGATGGGGAGAGGCTCGCTCTATTTGGACTTGGGGGCTAGCGGCGTCAGCAGGTGCAGCTTGAAAGCGCAATCGGAACGGAAGGTGGGAACGGGGACCGGAAGCCGTTTGTCATTGCTGCGTACATCGAAGCGACGCACCATTTTCCCGCTGCTGGTTTCATAGAACTCGACGCGATAAAGTCCCGGCGTGAGTCCGTCTAATGTCACGGTCAAATGCTCGCCCTTGGGCGGCTCTTCACCTTCGCGCGCAAAACGGACAGGATAGATATAGCCGCGGGCAGTATCTGGTGAAGCGGTGCATACCGCTTTGAAGCGGGCGGCCGCGGTCTTCTCGGCCTTCTCATCGGCGCTTATTGTCGCATCAATGAGGTGTGACGCCGGGTTACGCGGGTCAACACCCTCCAAGAAGGCGCGGACCGGCGGGTAACGCGAGTAGAGGTTATTTTCATCAATGACCTGCCACCACCAGAACATCGGGATGCCGGCCAGCGGCACGCAGGCGCCAGTCCAGATGGCGGCATGTTGTTCGATCATCAGATTTTCCAAACCGGTCGCCATGGCTGATCCGCCGAACTCGGTGATCATGATCGGTTTGTTATAGGCCGCACCAGCCTTGGCGGTTCCGACCACCAGATCAATGATGAACTCCGGCGTGTCGGGGTGACGGTTGTTGTAGGCGTCAAGCGGATTGAAGTCCATCTCCGCCATTTCGCAGAGTACGGGGTTCAGCAGCCGGTAGTCGTTGGAGACGTGGGCCGAGACCAAATGGCCGTAAACATCAATGCTCTTCAGATAGGCGCCGAGAATCCGGCACCATTCGACGACGGTGGGCTCGAAGTGGGTCTTATGGTGGGTTTCATGTCCGGTCAGGTTCAACTCGCTGCACAGCTCATATCCGAACACTGCCGGTGCCCAACCCCAGCGGGCGTGTGTGTAACGACAGAAGCGGCGCTGCATCTCGATGGCACGCGCATCGCTGAAAAATTCAAGCGGAGCCTCTAGCCAGCCGCCGGGTGTTTTCTTGTTGTAGGGATGCAGATGCCACTCGGGATCGCTCCAGGTGCTGATGCGTCCGTGGTAGTTCAGCACCAGGTTGATGTAGATGCGGTGCTGCAAGGCCAGATCGATCACACGGTCCAACTCCCACGCGTTTCCCATGTGATAGTCATTGGCGCCATGGTAGCCACTGATCCCTTCTGTCCATTCAAGGCCCAGCGACCAGGCGCTCATCCAGACTTCGGCCATGTTTTCGCCGGCATCCTGCATGCGTTGGAAGTAGCGGCGGTAGGCGGTCGTCCCCTCCTCCTGACGCAAGACCCAAGGGAACTTGTCATCCATACGCGCGTCGGTCGCCGAGCGTGTGTTGTGTCCGATCGGATAGAAAAGCGTTCCGTCATCGAACTCAAAATAGCGGCGGTCGGTGCGTGAGACGCGCACGAAACGCAGGGCGTCGGGCGCGGCCGGTGCCGCATCGAAGCTCAGGGCATTGGTGACCACCGTTTGGCCGAGCGCATCGCGCGCATAGAGCGTGACGGTGTGGACGCCCGGTTCGCGCGGGCAATAGCGCAGCCGCCACTCAGGCAGGCCGTCCGGTTCGACCGGTTGTCCGAGTTCATCCTCCAGGCGGTAGTGGGACAGGTAATAGAACGCATGGATCTCGTTGGTCGTGCCTGACGGGGTGACGATCCGTGCGCCGGCATCGATTTCCGTCGGATCAAACGGATTGGCATAACGGTCGGGCAAGGTGAAACCGGCCTCGAACAGGGCATAGGCACGCGGCACACGGCTCAGGGCGCGGGCCTTCGTGATGCGCGGGGCGTCGGTGGGCGGCTGCGTGTCGAGCGTGGCCGACACGAAGACGCACTTGCCGGTAAAGGCGGCGTCTGCGAAGACGCGGAAGCCGACGGACTGCGGGTTCAATCGGACACGATGGTGCCAGCCTACCGAGTGTCCGGGAGTCTGCCATCCTTTTGCACCCGGTTGGAAGGGGATCGTTAGGTCATTGGTGGCACCGGGTTTGAGATGCTCCGCGACCACATGTTGGTGCCAGAAGTCGTCGCGGTCTTTGAGCCAGACCAGTGCGCCGGAATAGGGTGGCGCGCCTTCCGGCCACACCAGGCTGATCCGCAATGACACTGCGGGCAACCACTGGGTCGGATGGGCCGTCGACAACGAAAAACTGTGCTCGCCGGGGAATGCGAGAGCCTGTTCGCAGGGCAAGCTCAGCGGCGAACCGTCACTTCCGGAAAGGTTCAACGGCACAGATTCGGCCGCCCCGGCAAACGCGGAGCAGACCAATAAGGCCAACATCCCCCCCAAGATGTTATTAGATTGGATTGGCATTTCTGTGACGGTCAACAATACGCGCCCGGGTTATCCGCGCGTGGCGTCCATGACGCCACGGAAATACCCGATCGATTCGGCGATCCCCAGCAGCGGATCGGCCATGTCTTTTTCGTATTCCAGGCTGCAGACGCCGCTGTACTTGACCTTGCGCAACGCACGCACAAACGCGGGCACGTCGATCTGGCCGCGCGGCATCTCAATGCCCCGGCCCTTCTTGGTCGGCTCGGTCACGTTCTTGATGTGAATGTCGTGGACACGGTCGGCATAATTCAGCAGGGCATGGACGGGATCCTTGCCGTCGCGAAGCTGGTGACCGATATCGAGGCAAAGCCCCACACGCACATCCATGTCCCTGATGATCTCCATCGCGCTTTCTGCGGTGGGGAACAGCTCCGGCATATCGGGGCCGTGGTTGTGGATCGCGTACTTGATATCGTACTCTTTGACCTTTTGATGGATGAGCGCCAGCAGTTCCGGCGAGGCGACTCGCTTTTTCTCAATCATCTTGAAAGGAACGCCGACCAACGTCTTAACGCCCACGCGTTTCGCGTAATCGAAGGCATTGTTGACTTCCTGCTCGCTGCCCATGTAGATCGGGCCTACGCCATATCCGGTGACGCCGGCGCTCTTGCAGGTCTCGTGGAAGGCCGCGATCTCCTCGTCGGTACTCTTCAGCGGCAGGTGGAAATCCTTGATGCACAGATAGTGGACATCGACGCGCTTCATCATCTCAAGCGTCTGGTCCAGCTTGAACTTGTGGAAAGTATATCCCGCGATGCCGAGGCGGAAAGTGTCCCCCGGCTTGTCGGTCGCCGGAGCGGCGGCCTGCGCATGGGCACGTTCCGTCAACAACACCGGCGTGCCAGCCGCCGCAGCCAAACCAAGACCCGCCTGTTTGAAGAATGAACGCCGAGTTGTCATCCGAAACCTCCCATATGGCTAGAACAGCCCAGAAAACAATGCCGCGTGCACCTTCCCCGGCGCACACCGTGTGCCTAAAAAAATGGAGCGGGCGATGGGAATCGAACCCACGTAAGAAGCTTGGGAAGCTCCTATTCTGCCATTGAATTACGCCCGCAGAAATGATGAAGACAATGTACCAAATTTTTGCGGACGGTCAAAGGCGATTTTTCAAATAAGAAAAAGGCGCATCCCCAGTTCACTGATTTCTGTTTGCCGGCTTCGGGATGGGAAGGCCGGAAACCGGCGAATGCCGGCAAGCATCCCGATCAGCTTTCAAGTTATGGACGAGATGACGAAGACACCTGGCCGGACTAAATCATCATCCTGATCTTAATCGGCCCCGCAGGCAAAGGCCTGGCGTCATGCGTTAAATTTAAGATGCGTCGGCCCTGACGCGTCGGTTTGACCAAAGGTATGGGGCCGCGTATAATGGGAGGCAAATGTTAGCGAGTGTTTGACCTAAGTGGATGGTCTGTTTTCCTGCGTAGAGTGACGAAGAGGGGCGGGCCGGGAAAAACGGCTCGCATCAACGGGATCATTCCCTCGTCTGAAAAGTGAAAGGTGCTTAACATGAGGAAGACGTTAGTTTTCGTGTGCGCGTGCATGGCGTGTTCTGCGGCGTTCGCAGATACGGTCGACCCGGAGTACCGGGTGCAGTGGCTGACCTCCGTGACGGAGGGTTATTACAATGCCGCCGAAAACTGGACGGGCGGAGAGGTGCCGGCAAACGGAATCGACGGGAAGTACGGCTACATCAACTTTCAGGCCAACGATGTGACGGTCAAAGCGCCCGCAGAGGGCCTCGTCGAGAACTCGGGGTCGATCTTCCTTGGCACTGGCAGCGGTACGCATACGCTCACGCTTGATACGCGCGGCACCTACTGGGAGAAAACGGGCGTTCTACCAATGACTGGTGGGGGTCGCCGTTTGCCGCGAATCTCACGGGCGCGCATGTCTTTAACTTCGAGAGCCTTTCCAAGGAGGCGAACGCGGACCGCGTCTGGCGTTTCGACGACGCGCTCTTCACATGGAAGTCGACGGGGACAACGAAACAGGAGTTCGACCTCTGGTGCGGGACACTTGATTTCGGCAAACCGCTTTACCTTGGGTCAAATGGCGGCGCAGTCGACTTCACCATCCATCCGGAGGCGACGCTCAGCAGTACGGCCGCGTTCCAGCAGCGCGGTAATGCCGCCACGCACACCACGTTTCTGGGGGGGCACCACTCGCTCTATGGCATCTATCTCAAAGACTTGAACGCCCACGACGGCCGCACCTGGATGCATATCACCAATGACGCGGTGGTTGTTTCGCGGAACGGGCTTTTTCTCGGACACCGCACCTATCAGAACAGCTTGGGACAGTCAGTCGGTCTATTGGATCTCACCTGTACCGCGCGCATGGAAGTCACGAACAATGTGGTGCTCGGTGCGGGCCGCATGGGCGACACTTACGTCAATCTGTGCAACGAGGGCCGCATTGACATCCGCGACAACGCATCGTTCTATTCGCACAATAACGTCAACTTCGGGAACACGCAATGCTCCACCGGCGTTGTGACGGTGGCTGGCCACGGCTCCTTCTCCGGCGCGGTCAATTTCTACATGGGGATGTCCTCGAACGCTGTGGGGCGTCTCGTGGTGCAGGACGATGCCTCAGTGTATTGCGGCGGTGTGCTCTACATGGGGAATGCGAAGCAGGCGCAGGGGTTTGTCATGCTCAAGGACCGCGCCACGCTTTCAATCAGTCCCGTCATCGGCAACTGGCTGTGTCTGGCGCCCAACCAACAGGACGCCCATGGCCGCTTTGAGGCGACGGACGACGCGGTGGTGACGCTCGGCAATGCGTCCTCGGTCGAGATGACGATGGGGGGCACCTCGCGCGCGGAACTCATCCTTTCGGGCAACGCGCAATGGCTTGGCGGCACGGAAACAGCCGTCACGAACAAGAGCACGATCGTCGGGAACACGTCCGTCTCGCTTTCTTCCAACGCGCGTCTTTCCGTACGCGCCGTGTACGGCGGCTCGCCCGAGGATGGCTCGCCGGTGATGACGTTCACGGCGGACGGCGGCACGCTCACTTTTTCCGGCAATTCCATGCCGCCGGTTCCGTTCATGAGCGGGTGTGTGGCAAGGCTCGGCGCGAACGGCCTGACGGTCGATTCGAAGGGCTTTGCCATGACGTTCGATCAAGCGTTCACGGCGGTGGAAGGCGCCGCGTCCGCGACCTTCACGAAGACCGGTCATGGCACGCTCACGGTGACGCGTAACTCCTCGCACCCGCGGACCGTCCTCGCGCAGGGCGCGCTCGCATTCGTGAATGCCGACTCGCGCTTCGGCAATGTGCTCGAAATCGCCGAAGGCGCGCGTCTTGTGCTCGCGGATCCCTCGGCGTCCATTGCGGCGGACGCGATCACCTTTGAGGGTGACCTGCTGATCGACGTGCCGCCGGACTACACGCTCGATGCGATGCACGCAATCCTCGTGCTCGAGACGGCGCTTACAGCGGAGCAGTTGGCGAAAATTGCGGTGGGCAATCCGGCGAAAGGGCGGAACTATGCGTTCACCCTGAGCGAGGACGGGCGGACCGTGAGCGTGACGGTGACCGCGGCGACCGCGGGTGCCTATACCTGGAGCGCCGGAACGGGGGCTTGGCATGTCTCCGACAACTGGACGCCGACGGGCGTGCCCACGCACAACGACGTGGCTACGGTGGCCTCGGGGGCCGAGATCGTGATGGACGCGGCGGGTATGGTGGGCTCGCTCGCCGTGGAGGGGACGGCCCCTGTGGCGGTCTCGGGCGATGAGACGCTTTACGTGGCGGAAAATATCTCCGTGGTTGCGGATGGTTCGCTCACGGTCTCCGCGCCGGTACGCAGCGCGTTGACGCTGGTGAAGGACGGCTCCGGCACGCTCACGTTGGCCGGCGCCAATCAGGCGACGATGTCCGGAGACTGGAGGCTCAACCGCGGCGTGACGGCGTTTGCCTCGGCTGCGGCGCTTGGCGCGGACTCTTCCAGCGACTCCGCGATCACGATCAGCAATTGCACGTTCCGCTACACGGGAGAGGCGGCGTCTATCCTGCGTCCGCTGCGCATCGCGGGCGACTACTGCGCGGTGCTGGACATCGTGGGCGACCTCACGTTCAACGGTGTGCAGGTCAACTATGACAACACGTCCGGCGGCGGCATCGTGAAGACGGGCGCGGGCACCCTGACGCTCAACGTGCCCGCAGGCACGACCTCCCTTTCCGTGCGCGGCGCGACGGGGCGCGGGAGCAATCAGGACGTGAGCGGTACGTTCGCGCCGTCGAACGGCGAGGTCTCGAACTGGAATGGTTTGGGACAGTTCTCGGTCTTGGATGGCAAGGTGCTTATCCAGGGGAAAGGCAAGAGTGCCTCCACCGTGAGGCAGAAGCACCACGGTTCCGTTGGCGGTAGCGGCTGGAACACCACCGTGGCGCCGGAGCTTTACCTGAAGGATGTCACCTGCGAGATGGGTAGCGGCAGCGGGTTCCACACCCTCATGGACGTGCAGATCAAGCAGGGGAGCCCTGCCTCGAAGCTGATTCTTGACAACGCGAACCTCACGGCGAACGGCCTCTACGTCGGTCACAGCAAACTGAGCGGCAACACCGACACGCCGAAACCGTTGCTCGCGATCACGAACAGTACACTGGACATCACTTGGCAGTTTACGGCGCCGAACAATAGCGGCATGGAGCCGGTGATTCGTATCGGCCCGGGGGGACTGTTGCGTCGCGCCAGCTCCACGGTGGCAGGCGGTGTGATGTTCAACCACAAGCTGGACGTGCGCGTGGAGGACGGCGGCGCGATCGAAGTGGCCTCGCCGCAGAACCTCTATCTGGGTAGTAGCGCTGCGGGCGATCTGGTTCTCGCAAACGGCGGGGGCATGAAGGTGCACCGCTTCCTCGCGCGCAATGGCGGCACGACGGCGGCGGTCGCGTTCGATGGTGGCTATGCGCAGTTCACGCTGAACGGCGGCATCTCGACGGTGGTGAATCCCGCGACGACCTGTTTCCGCGCTGATGCGGGCGGTGGTGAACTTGTGGCCGCGGCGGGTGTTTCCCATGCCCTTGCGATTCCGCTACGTGGTACGGGCAGCTTCACAAAAACCGGGGCGGGCACACTCGTGTTCACAAATGACCTGAACGTTACAGTGGTGGACAATGTGCCTGTCTACTCGGAGTTGGACTCGACGACGGTGAAGATCGCGAACGGTGGCGGTCTCAAGATCGCCGAGGGTACTGTGCGGTGTGTCGCGGGCACGACGGACGCCGCCAGCCGCTTTTCCGGCACGGGTACGCTCTCGGGCGCTTTCGGCACGCTCACACTCGATGTCGACGCAAACGCGACGAACGGCCTCACGTTCGCGGATCTCACGGCCGTGCAAGTGGTCGTCGACTTCGGGCGCACGGCCGCGAGCCCCGTTCCGGCAGGCGGCAGCGCGGTCGTCGCGAAGATCGGGGCAGGCACCTCGTTCACGGGTATGGGCTGGAAGGGTGTGAATCTCGGCTCCGACAGGGTGGCGGAGTTCCGGTGCGATGCGAATGGCGTCGTCACGGCGCATTTCCGCAGCACCGGCCTCGCGATGTATATCCGTTGAGAAAAAGGCGCGTCATGGGCGGCTTGCCCATGCCGGGGGGTTGGTTCTTTCGGGTGAGTGGCAGGGGCGTCTTGCTCATGATGTTCACAGGCGTGGCGCCCGGACATACACAAGACAATAGGCTCTGTGAGCGACGGAGGGTGGATGGGGTTGCCGATCCACCCTCCGTATCTTTCTTCGCCCAACGGGTCCCCTTTTGAGATTTGGAGAGGTGCCCAGGCAAAAAAAGGCCGACCATAAACTATTTTTGGGGTGTTTTTTTCTGATGGCGGTCGGGAAAAATCTATGTAACATCTTGATAAAAGCCAATTTATGATTAATTTTCAGGGTGTGTCAAAACGTGATTTGCTATTGACTTGTGGTGGGGAAAAGTGTTGAATGGTGTCAAAAAGGGTCAAGGTATGTCTTTTGCGGGTGGACAGAGTGTGGCGGCGGCCGCCGGACCGGGATTACTGGTCGGGCGGTTTGACCACGCTTTGGACCCCAAGAAGCGGTTGACCGTGCCCTCGGGCTGGCGCGACCTGATGGGGTCACCGGCCTACGTGTATGTGTTTCCCGACCCGAATGAGCGGTGTCTGAACCTGATCCCTCCGGCAGAGATGGAGGGGCGGCTGGAGAAGTTGCGGCAGCGGTCGCTCTTCGACAAGCGCGCGGGCGAGGCGCTGAGGGTGTTCGGCGAGAATGCCGAGCAGGCGGTGCTGGACGTGCAGGGGCGGATCCGTATCCGGGATCGGCTGCTCGCCTTTGCCGGGCTGAGCAGCAAGGTGGTGATGATCGGCGCGATGAACCGTGTCCAGATCTGGTCGCCTGAATTGCGGCCGGAATCGGAGACGGTGGATCAGGCGGCATTGGCCGCCGCGTGCGAGACCCTGGAGTTCTAGCGGCGTCCGGCGGATGCCGGCGTGTGTTGACAAGTGATTTGGATCGCGGGCATGGCGTACCCGTCCGGAGGACGGACGCGTGTTCCAGGCGGGGCCGTTCTGCCGCGCGATCATTGTTTGGAATGGATTCAGTCTGGAGGGACGATGCACCTGCCGGTGTTGCTGCAGGAGACGATGGACGCCCTGGCGGTGGTTCCCGGCGGCAGCTACATCGACGGAACACTCGGCGGTGCGGGCCACGCGGCGGAGATCCTGAGACGCGCGGGACCGGCCGGACGGTTGCTGGGGATCGACAAGGACGTGTCGGCCCTGGAGCGTTCGGCGGCGCGGCTGTCGGTGTTGTCTGGCGAGAAGGTGTTGGCGCACGGGGCTCATGGCGAGCTGCGGCGCCTGGCCGAGGCGAACGGGTTTGCGGCAGTGGACGGCGTGCTGTTGGACCTGGGCGTGTCATCCGATCAGCTCGACACGCCCGGGCGGGGGTTCAGCTTCCGGTTTGACGGACCCCTGGACATGCGCATGGATACGACTCGGGGGGAGTCGGCGGCCGACCTGCTGGCAAGGCTGGACGTGCAGTCCCTTGCAGACGTTTTTTGGAGGCTCGGCGAGGAGTCGCGCGCGCGGCGCATCGCGCAGGCGATCGTACACGCGCAGCGTCAGTCGCCGATCATGACGACCGGTCGGCTGGCGCAGGTGGTGGCGGATGCCGTGGGCGGACGCAGCGGGCCGCGGCATCCGGCGACGCGCGTGTTTCAGGCGTTGCGCATGGCGGTGAACCGGGAGCTGGAGGATTTGGAACAGGCGCTGGAGGACGGGTTGCAGCTCCTCAAGCCGGGCGGACGCATGGCGGTGATCACGTTTGAGAGCATCACCGACCGCCTGGTCAAGCAGCGGTTTGCGGCGCATGCGGGGCGTTGGGTCTCCCTGCAGCAGGGCGGCGAGCGCTGGGAAGGCGAGGAGCCGGCTGTGACGCGGGTGACGCGACACCCGGTGGAGGCGGGGCCCGAAGAGTTGGCGGCCAATCCCCGGGCGCGCTCGGCGAAATTGAGGGTCGTGCAGCGTTGCGAGACGCCGGTGCGCGGCGGAACGAAAGTGTGACGGACAAACGATTGGATGGAATGAACCACAGCCCACAGGAGGGTGTGCGATGAGAAGGAATCGAAAAAAACAGGTGCATACGAAGGTGGTCCCCCGTTCGGTGGTCGGCATTTTTGTGCTGATGATCGGGCTGGCGCTGCTGTATTGGATGATGGATTCTAAATGCGACATGGACGGTCAGGAGATCCGCAAATACGAGCAGAAGCTGCAGGCGCTGGAAGCCGAATACGTGCGTGAAGAGGCGCGCTGGAACGAAAGAAACACGCCGGAGAAATTGGAAGAGGCGATGTTGCAGCATGGGATTGCCATGTCCTACCCGACTGCGGATCAGATCGTACGGATGGACGCGTCGGGGGTGCCGGTTCCGGGCCAACTCTCGATCGCCCGTTTCAAGCGTAGCCAGAGTGCGACAGAGCGTGTGGTCAAAGCAGTGCCGAAATAGTGCGGCGGAAGGTGACGTCGCGCCATGCATGACCGCGGCATACAGATTCGCATCTGGCTGATTGCCCTGTCGCTGTTTTTGGCGTTTTGTGGTCTCGGGGCCAAGCTCTGTTATTTGCACCTTTCGAACCACTCAAAGGTGACAGGACGCGAATACAAGCGCGTCCTGCTGGGCTTGCGCGGCGGGATTTACGACTGCAACGGCAAGCAGTACCCCATGGCGGTCAGTCTGCCGGCACGCCTCTTCTATCTGGACCCGAAAGCGGTCAAGAAAGAGCACGACGTGAACCACATCGCGCGGACGGTGGCACAGCAACTGGATCTCTCCGAAGAGCATGTGCTGGCCCAGTTCAAACGCACGGATTCGCGGTATATCAAGCTCGGGATCAGCCTGGAAGACAGCGTGTTTGCGGCGCTGTCCGACGAGAAGACGATCAGTGGCGTCGCCTCTGAGGAGATTGTCATCCGCCGTTATCCTCAAGGCAGGCGCATGTCGCATGTGCTGGGCTTCGTGAACAACATGGGTGTGGGCGGTGCCGGCATCGAACAGCAGTTCAACAGCTACCTGACAGGGACGCCCGGTCTGATCGAGGGCGAGAAGGACGCCGGGCGCCGCGAGATTTTCAGCCGCCGCAAAATCTATGTGCCGCCCATTCCTGGCTCGGACATCTTTCTGACGCTCGATCACCGCATCCAGTATGAGGTGGAACGTGCCATCCAGGAGGTGGTCGAGAAGTTTGACGCGCTTTCGGCATGGGCCATCGTGCAGCACGTCAGCACCGGTAAAATTCTGGCGATGGCCTCCTATCCGGATTTCGAACCCGAGAACTACACGGAAACCACGATGGACGTCTGGCGCAACAATGCGCTGGCGATCGTTTATGAGCCGGGCTCGATCATGAAAGCGGTGACGGTGTCGGCTATCCTCAATGAAAGGATTGCCACGCCAGAGTCCGAATATGAAGTCGGCGAGGGGGTGTGGTTCTATGCCGGCAAGCCGCTTCGCGATCATGTTTATGGCCGCGTGACAGTGAGCACGGCGCTCAAGAAATCCAGCAACATCGCCTGCGCGAAGATGGGCCTTCAGCTCGGCCCGCAAAGGCTGGAAAGTTATTTGCGGGCCTTCAACTTCGGCAGCAAGCTGGGCATCGAACTGCCGGGTGAAGAGAGCGGCATTCTGGGAAAGGCCAAGCACTGGGATAAGCTCAAGCCAACGCGTGTGCCGATCGGACAAGGCATCGCGGTGACAGGACTCCAGATGATCAATGCGTACTCCACCCTGGCCAATGACGGTCGCATGATGCGGCCGTACGTGGTGGATCGGATCGTGTCGCCCAGCGGCGAGGTCGTCATGCAGGCCAAGCCAGAGGTCATTGGCCGGCCGATCCGTCCCGAGGTGGCGCGTGCCGTGCGTAAGATGCTGATGGGCGTCACCGAAGAAGGGGGCACAGGCAAACGTGCTGCGGTCAGAGGTTTCTCCATCGGCGGTAAAACCGGCACGGCGCAGAAGGCGGTGCCGGGAGGATATTCGAGCACCGACTATTACGCCTCTTTTGTGGGTTTCGTGCCGGCCAGCAAGCCGGTCTTCAGTGTTCTGGTCTCCGTCGAACGGCCGCGTCCTCAACATACCGGCGGCTTTGTGTCGGCGCCGGTCTTCGCGCGGATCGCCGCCGCCACCGCGCGGTATCTTGGGCTAGAGCCGGATCAGCCGACGGACGAGGATGAGCCCGAATGAATGGGCGCGGCCGTAACTCTGTCTGCAGAAGAAAGGCATTTGATGAACTTAATGGAAATCCGGGAGTTGCTCCCGTTTTTGAAGGGGAAGCCACCCGCGCTGGCCTTCAGCGGTGTGCAGTGCGATTCGCGGCGAATCAGGCCGGGTGACCTTTTTGTCGCGCTGAGCGGAAGCCGCGACGATGGTGCGCGTTATGCCGCCGCCGCGTTGGCCAAGGGTGCCGTCGCGGTGTTGGCGCAGGCACCGCTGCGGGAGGTGCCCTCCAAACAGATGGTTGTGGTCAACGATGCCCGCGGCGCGTTGGCTGGCCTCGCGGCTGCGGTCAATGGCTACCCTTCTCGGGCGCTCCGCGTGTATGGCGTTACCGGCACGAACGGCAAGACCACCACAGTCTGGCTGCTGCGCGAACTGTTGCACGCCGCCGGCCACACGCCCGGCTTGCTCTCCACCGTGCAGGTCGAGTACGGCGGCCGCACGATCCCGGCCACGCGCACTACGCCCGACGCTTGCGAACTGCAAGGTCTGCTGGCCGCAATGCGGAGCACCGGTTGCGACTCGGCGGTGATGGAGGTCTCTTCCCATGCGTTGGATCAGCAGCGCACGGCATGCCTGTGTTTTGAGGCCGCCGCCTTCACCAACCTCTCGCAGGATCACCTCGATTACCACGGCACGATGGAGGCCTATTTCCAGACCAAGCAGCGTCTGTTCGCGCAGCTTGCGCAAGATCATCCCGGCGCGGCCGCGGTCTGTTGCCTCGATGAGGGACCGGGCTACGGCGCGCGCATGGCCGCGTACATCGCGACGTTGCCGCTGCGTTTGGTCACCTGCGGCTTCCCGCCGGGAGCCGATCTGCGCGCCGAGGCGGTGTCGGTGACGCCGGACGGCAGCCGCTTCACGCTGGTCACGCCGGATGGCGCCCGCCGCGAGCTGTGCGTTCATCTGGCCGGCCGCTACAACATCGCCAACATGCTGTGCGCGGCGGGACTCGCGCTCGATGCGGGTGTCCCGCTCGACACGGTGGCCGCGACGCTGGAGCAGGCGCGCCCGCAGTGGGGTCGTCTCGAGCGCGTGCGCACGGATTGGCCCGCCGCTGTGTTCGTGGATTACGCGCACACTGACGACGCGCTGCGCAACGTGCTCACGACGTTGCGCGAAATCACGCGCGGGCGGCTGACCGTCGTCTTCGGGTGCGGCGGAAACCGCGACCGCACGAAACGTCCGTTGATGGGGCGCGTCTGCGCCGAACTCGCCGATCGGCTGGTGGTGACCTCCGACAACCCGCGCGGTGAGGAACCGATGGCGATCATCAACCAGATTCTGGAAGGGGTGCCGGCAGGGACGGCGATGGCTGTCGAGCCCGACCGCCGGGCGGCCATCCGGCTGGTGCTGGCCGAGGCCGGGCCTGACGACGTGGTGCTCGTCGCGGGCAAGGGTCACGAACCGTTTCAGGAACTCGCGGATCGTACCGTGCCGTTCGACGACCGTCAGGTTGTGGCGGAGGAGGCGAGTCAGTTAGCCGCAGCGCATCGTCAGTCCCGGTAGTACCGGCAGTTCCGGATATCCAAAGCGGGTGCAAGCATGTCAAACAGTCAACCACAGGTCTTTGACGCGGCGGCCTTTGCGGCGTGGGCGGGCGGCGAGGCACAGGCGTTGCCGCCAACCTTTTGCGGCGTGACGCAGGACACGCGGCAGGTGACGCCGGGCTGTCTTTATGTCGCGCTGCGCGGTGAGCGTTTCGACGGCCACGATTTTGTCGCGCAGGGCTTTGAGAAGGGGGCGGCGGCGGCGCTGGTGGAGCGGGCCTGGCAGGCCCCGGCGGAGGCCGCCGGATGGCCGTTGATCCGCGTGGCCGACACGCGGCGCGCGCTGGCCGATGCGGCCCGCGCTTGGCGGCTGCGGCAGCAGGCGCGTGTTGTGGGGATCACCGGCAGTTCCGGCAAAACGACCGTCAAAGAGATGACGGCGGCGCTCTGCGGCGGCGGGGGTGCGGTCTGTGCCACACGCGGCAACTTGAACAACGACATTGGGCTGCCGTTGAGCCTGCTGACGTTGGGCGCCGGGACGATGTATGGCATTTTCGAGGCCGGCACCAACCATCCGGGTGAAATCGCGGCGTTGGCCGATGTGATGCGTCCCGACATCGCGCTGATCTCCAGCATCGGCTCCGCGCACATTGAGCATTTCGGCTCACAGGAGGCGATCGCGTTGGAAAAGGGCGAGTTGTTGCGTGCGTTGCCTGCCGACGGTGCGGCGGTGCTCAGTCTTGAGACCGCCTGCGCGGATCGGTTGATCGCCTGTTCGGCGGCGCCGGTCGTGACGACCTCGCTGGTGACGCGCGCGGCGGATTATTTTGGTGAACCGTTGGATCTGTGGACGGGTCGCGTCCGGATCACGGAGCGTGCGACCGGCGAACAGATCGAGCTGTGTTGCGGGTTGCCCGGTGAGCACAACGCCTCGAACCTGTTGCTCGCGTTCGCTGCGGCGCGCACGGCCGGTGTGCCGGCGGCCGCGGCGGCGGCGGGACTCGCCAATCTGGTTCTTCCCGGTATGCGTTGGTCCGTGAGTGAGCGGGGGGGCGTCACGGTGGTGAATGACGCCTACAACGCCAATCCGCAGAGCATGCGCGCCGTGCTGCGCACCTTCATGCAGATGCCGTGCAACGGCCGACGGATCGCGGTGCTGGGCGACATGCTGGAACTGGGTGAACATACCGAGACGCTGCATCGCGAACTGGGGCGTGAGGTTGCGGCGTTGGCACCGGACGAAGTGATCGGCGTCGGCCCTGACACGTCGCGCTATATGGCGGACGAGGCGGTGATGCATGGGTATCCGGCGGCACGGATGACGTGCTGTGCGGACGCTGTGGCGGCGGCGGCGGTCGTGAGGGCGCGGGTGCGCGTCGGGGATAGCGTGTTGCTGAAAGCGTCGCGCGGGATGCGATTGGAGCAGGTGCTGGATGCATGGACCGTATGATCAGGTGAATGCGCTCGTATTGGGCGCCGGGGCCAGCGGCGAGGCGGCGGCGCGGTTGCTGGCCGCGCGCGGCGGACATGTGCAGGTGCTGGATGAGGGCGACGGCGTGGCTTGCGCTGATGCGGCAGGACGGTTACGCGATGCCGGGATCACCGTGCGCTTCGGTGCTGGCGAATTGCCGGACGGACCGTCTGACGTGTGCGTCACAAGTCCGGGATTTGCCATGCGGCACCCTTGGATCGCAGCGTGTCGCGTGCGCGGTATTCCCGTGATCTCAGAGCTTGAACTGGGCGCATGCTATTGGCCGGGACGCATCTTGGCCGTGACCGGCAGTAAGGGCAAAAGCTCTCTGGTCAAGCTTTGCGCGGACACGTTCAACGGTGCGGGCGTGACGGCGTCACCGGCCGGCAACTACGGGATCCCGCTCAGCAGATTGGCGTTGGAGCGGCCAGAGTTGCGCTGGGCGGTGACGGAGGTCAGTTCGTTCCAGATGGAGCACACGCGGACGTTCAGTCCGGATCTTGCGGTTCTGCTGAATCTTCAGGCGGATCACCTCGACCGTCATGCTGACATGGCTGAGTACAAGGCGCTCAAATTGGCGGTGTTTGCGGCGATGCGTCCGGGCGGAGTCGCGTTGCTGCCGGCAGGGCTGTGGCATGAAGGACGCATTCCGGAGGGTGTCAAGCTGTTGCGCTTCGGGACGGACGCGGCCTGTGACTGGACCTACGAAGACCATATTGTGACGGGAACATTTGAGGGTCGGGTCTGCAAGGTCGGGTTGCGTGGGAGCTGGTTTGACAATCCCGTCTTGGGTGTGGCCGCTGCCGCCGGTGTGGCGGCGCTGCTCCACGCGGGATTGGACGGTGAGCAGATTGCGGCCGGCCTGGCCGGGTTCGAACCGCTGGCCCACCGCATGCAGACGGTTGCCGTCAGCAGTCGGGGGGTTCGGTATGTCGATGACTCCAAGGCCACCAGTCTTTCGGCAACCGCTGCTGCGCTGCGGATGGCGCAGGGGCCGGTGCGTCTGATCGCGGGCGGGCTTCTCAAAGAAAAAGAGCTGGGCTGGGTAAAAGAGTTACTGACACAAACAACAAAAAAAGTGTATCTTATTGGGCAAAGCGCTGAGCAGATGTTTCAGGCGTGGTCAACGTCGGTTCCCTGTGAAGTTTGCGGTACACTCGATCAGGCTGTCGATGCCGCCCAGCGGGAAGCGCTACCAGGGGAAATCGTGCTGCTGTCGCCGGGAACAGCCAGCTTTGATCAATTTACCAGCTATCGGGAAAGAGGAGAACGTTTCACAGAACGGGTCCGTGCGGTTGCGGATCTTGATGTGCGTTTCTTTTCTGAGGGCAAGAAGGACAAGGAGACACAATGAATCGTCAAGTCATGCGTGTAGCAGCGGGTGCGAATTTGGTGGCGGGATGCCTCCTGCTGCAGGGGTGCGGTATGTTTGGGAAGCCCAAAGACCATACCGTGAGTGAAGTGCCGGACGGCGATCTGCCTCCGGTCGAGGTGCAGGCTTTAGAGCCGGTCGCGACGGTTGAACCGGCACCCGTGGTGGAAACGGCTCCCGTCGCTCTGCCGACCGTGCCGAGCACGACGCCCTACACGATTCAGAAGGGCGACACGATTTCCGCGGTGGCCTACAAGTACAATCTGCGCTGGCAGGATGTGGTGGCCGTCAACCCCGGAATCTCGCCGAACCGCCTGCGTGTCGGACAAGTCATCCAGCTCCCGGGCCAGGTGGATCTGAGCCAGGTGCGCGCGCTGCCGTCGACGACGCCGAAAGCTCACCGCGTGAGCGCACCCAAGGTGTCCGCGCCGAAGACGGCGAAGAGTGAGGTGTCGGGCCCTGCTATCACCTACGTGGTCAAGCCGGGCGATTCGCTCTCCGTGATCGCCCACCGGCATGGCGTTAAGGTGGCCGACATTCGTGCGGCAAACGGATTGAAGGGGGATAAGATTATTGTTGGTCAGAAACTGAAGATCGTGGGTGCGACCAAGACGCCCGCAGCGGCGCCTGCGACTGCGGCTTCCGCTGCCACCGCGCCGAAGATGGCTGCGCCCAAGGCCGCGACAAAGCCCCGTGCGGCCGTTGCGACGCCGCCGCCTGCTCCTGCTCCCGCGCCTGCGCCGGCCCCGGCTCCGGCTGTCACCGAAGCTGCCGCACCCGCCGCGCCGGTCGAGAGTGCGGCTGTGAAGGTGGAGACCGCAGCTCCCGCGCCGGTGCCTGCTCCGGCCGCCGAGCCGAATGTCCAGACCTACACGGTCAAGGAGGGCGAGGATCTGTATGCGGTCGCGATCCGCTGGGGGGTGAGCCCGAGCGATCTGAAGGCGCTGAATAACCTGACCGGTTCGGAGCTGAAGGCGGGCACCGTCCTGAAGATTCCCGGTGGCGTGAAATAGCGAGAGGTCGAGGACATGCGTAAGACGTTGATGGCGTTGGCACTCATCGTCCTCTCGCTGCTCGGTTTCGGAATTGTTCTGCTGGCGACGGCCAGCGCAGTGCGGGCGCAAGGTCTTTACGGCGACCCGCACTTTTTTGTTAACCGCCAGTTGATGTGGATGGCTTTGGCGCTTGGCGTGGCGTGGCTTGCCGCCCGGTTTGACTACCATTGGTGGAAAGAGACGCCAGCGCTGAGCATCGGCTTCTATCTGCTGGTGGCGTTGGCACTGGTGCTGGTTTTCGCGCCGGTGATCGGCGTCAAAGTCAAGGGCAGTTACCGCTGGATCGGCCTGGGGCCGCTACGCGTGCAGCCGAGTGAGCTCGCCAAGATCATGACGGTGGTGGTGATGAGCGTCTGGATGGACCGGATCGGGCGCTGCGTGCGTCAGTTCTGGAAAGGCGCGGTCTTTCCGGTTCTTGGTCTCGGCGTGATTGCCGCCCTCCTCGTGGCCGAACCGGATTTCGGTGCGACGATTGTGGTCTGCGTGGTCGGCGGTCTGCTGATGTTCGTGGCCGGTGCCCGGTTGCTTTACCTGAGCTTGTTTGGCGCCGGCGGGGTTGCGCTGGTCGGCTGTTTCGTGCTCACCAATGCCAACCGTATGGAGCGTATCAGGGCCTGGTTACACGGCGAGGGAAGCGATTCGTCGGCCGCCTATCAGTTGAAGCAGGCGCTGATCGCCTTTGAGAACGGTGGGCCGTGGGGGGTGGGCTTCAACCAGAGCATCCAGAAGTACAACTATCTGCCGGAAGCGCACACCGATTTCATCTTCGCGATCGGTGGTGAAGAGTTCGGCTTCCTGTTTTCAATGGGCGTCTTGCTGGCCTTCGTAGGGATCCTCGCGTGCGGCATTTACATTAGCCTGCGCGCCCCGGACCGTCTCGGCCGCATGCTGGCCTTCGGCATGACGGTGCTGCTGGTCTTCCAGGCGGCATTCAACATCGGCGTGGTCACCGGGTGTCTGCCGACCAAAGGACTGGCCCTGCCTTTCATGAGTTACGGCGGCACGAACCTGGTCACCGCGATGCTGGCGGTGGGCACCCTGATCAACATTGGGCGGCATGTCGATGTGTTCGACGAACGGCTGCACACGCAGGTCGTCAAAAATGCGACGATCAAGCTGTAGCGTTGCTTTTTAACGTGGAGACGGAGAGATGGAGAGACGCGGAGCAGGATGAAGGAGAGAACGCTGAACGTCGAACGCTGAACGCTGAACGTCGAACTCGGAAGTTGTGAGGGAGGGCGAGATCTCACACGAAGTGCACGAAGGCACGAAGGAAATAGCAGCGAGGGAAAAAACGAAGGTGCCCGATTCTCGCTTGACGAATGTGGTCACATGAGGCTACATTATGGCATGAAAAAGCAGAACCACAAGTATCCGCCGCAGAAAGCTGGAGCGATGATTGCCGTTCGCGAGGCCAAGTCGCAGTTCTCGGCGTTGGTGGAGCGTGCGGCAGGGGGTGAGGAGATCATCATCACCTGGCATGGCCGTCCCAGGGCTCGGATGCTGCCTGTCGATGAACCGCGAGGCAGGCTCCGTGTGGATCGGAGATGGCTCGAAAATATGCCAATAACCCATGCGACGAAAACGGTCGAAATTTTGGTGCGTGAGGATCGCGATAATCGGGGGTAGCGATGTACGTGGACAGTGCCATCCTCGTCAAGTTGGTCGTACGGGAGCCCGACAGTCTTTTCTACGTCCAACTGCTGGAAAAATCTTCCGACCTGCGATCTTCGGAACTCGCCGTGACAGAGTGCCGCTCCGTTCTGGAGCGAAAGTGCCGCGAGGGAGAGCTGGGCGAAGCGACCCGAGATGGCGCTTGGCGTCGCCTCGGGACATATTGGCAGCGAGGCGGTGGGATTGTCCTTCACCCCGTTACACGTCTCGTCCTTGAAGAAGCTGGCGCGATGATCGCAGAATGTATCGCCTCCGTGCCATTAAGGGCGCTCGATGCGATTCATCTCGCGACGTGTCGTCTTCACGGCGCGGTTCCGCTTGTCACCAGCGACCGGGTCATGCGGCAGGCGGCCCGTCATCTCGGCATTCCGTTGTCCGATCTTCCCGGCGCACCAGGGCTGCCCCTGATGACCCCGTAGTTTTTAACGCAGAGACGGGGAGACGCGGAGAAGGAGGAAGGAAGAAGGAGGAAGGAGAGAACGCGGAATGTCGAACGTCGAACGCTGAACGCTGAACTCGGAAGTTGTGAGGGTGGGAGAGACTGGGGGATTTAGTGCCTTGCGGCTCGACAAGCACAATAAAAAACAAGTTGTTTCTCACACGAAGCCACGAAGGGCACGAAGGTGGATGCCGTTTTAAAAGAAGCCTTTGTGGCCTTTGTGCCTTTGTGTGAGATTGAATTGGGTTGCGGGCTACGCCCGCGTTAGTTTGACATTAGACATTTGTCGCTTTCAGCAGCCTTAACGCATGTGCGGCCGACCGATGCAAGGCTTTGTCGGTGTTCAGCCGAGCCGCCATCCTTTCGACCGCCTTTGCGACCGCAGGTACGGCCAGCCCGCCCGCCTGTTTTCCAATTGTCATAGACATTCACCGCATGCGGACCGTCTGCAAACGTCCCCTTCTCGGTCAGCAATGCACGCAAAGCCGTATACGGGACGTCCTTGAGCTCGCAACGCCTGTCGATCGAGACCTTCGCGGCCGCGGCGGCGGCAAAGCCGAGCATGCGCATGTGTGACTGCATCCTGAGTCCGCCCCCCGCATCATGGGCAACGCCGTAGTGCTTGGCCGCGAGCAGGAGTTCCCGCATATTGCAGCCGTTGGGGCCGGGCGAGGTGGAGCCGCAGGGATGGCTGCGGGATCGTGCCGAGGCGATGGCGGCGGGTTATACCGGACACTCCCACGAGATGCATCAGGATTTTGCGCTGCCGTGGACGGCGACCTTCAAAGAGCCGCGCCCCGCGCCGCACTGCTGGCCCTACGAATGCGGCGCGTACTGGCTGGACGGTCTCGCCCGTCTCGCCTACCAGCTCGATGATCCCAAGCTGATCGAGCTCGTGAAGGCGCGCGTCGAGCCGGTGTTAAGCGATATCGACGAGAATACGCTGCTGTTCTACACCTGCATGAGTCGCACGAATGCCGTCGACCTTCAGAATTTTAAGAAGGAGCCGTTCTTCATCCGTGCCGCGGGACAGTACGCGCGCGGACTCTGGGCGTACTACCTTGCGACGAAGGACGAGCGGGGGCTGCGGGCGTTCCGTTACGCATACAGTAGCGAGCCGGATTGGTTGAACGGCGTCCTCTCGATCAAGGGTGTGTCGTCGATCATGGACGCCTATGTTCAGGGCACCGCGTCCTGTAGCGGCGGCGCTCTCGCCGCCGCCCTCCAGGACTGGTCCCGCTTGGCGAAGATGTTCGACGCGCTCTTCGACCGAAAGCAGACGCGGCAGAAAGACTGGCCGTGGCACGACCACCTCGAACCGCCGAAGCCAGGTGACATGTCCTTTCTCGCGGGGAAGCAGGACGGCAATAACGGCTGGGGACGCTGGCATGGCGTGATGATGAGCGAGACGCTCGGCCCGCTCGTGATGGCGCTCAACCTTGAGGGCGCGGACGAGAACACGCATCGCGAAGGCGCCGCATGGCAGTTTGCGTATGATGCCTCCTCTTTCTCCGCCAAGGTGGTGCGCAAGCCGGTCAAGAGCGGTTTCGCCTGGGATGTGGACGCGCCGGTTGAAGTCGCGGCGGATCTGGTCGCCGCCATGTGGGAGCACGATGCAAAAAATCCACGGCTTCCGAAATCGGTTACGCCTGGTGCGAAGCAGCAGGTCAAACTCGTCCCCTACGGCTGTTCGCGCATGCGCGTCTCTATGTTCCCATGTGCCGCACCGGAGCCGTCGGTGCACTAGCCCTTGGCCTATTCGTGCCGCAGGGCGGTGAGCGGATCGAGCTGGGCGGCTTTCCAGGCCGGATGCGTTCCGAAGGTGATGCCGGTGATCACGGAGACCGCCAGAGCGACGATCAGTGACTCGGAGGTCACCACCGCCTTGAGGCCGGCCTCGCCGCCCATGCGCGAGATCCACTCGGCGGTGGCAGCCGTCGCGATGCCCAGCCCCGCGCCGAGTCCGCCGCCGATCGAGGTCAGCAGGACCGATTCGGCGAGAAACTGCCACAGGATGTCGCGCTTACGCGCGCCTAGCGCCCGCCGCACGCCGATCTCGCGTGTCCGTTCGAAAATGTTGGCGAGCATGATGTTCATGATGCCGATGCCGCCCACCAGCAGGGAGATGGCGGCGATCGACGTCATCACCACGGTGAAGATGCGCTGCGTGCGGCGCGCGCTCTGCAAGAGTTCATAGGGGACCTGCACCTCATAGTCAACCTGCGCGTGCGCCTCGCGCAGATAGGTGCGCAACCGGCCGGCCGTGCCGGGGATCGCGTCGATGTTTTTCGCCGCGAGATAGAGAAAGTCATAATCCACCTTTTCGGCCATGCCGCGACGCATCTGGACGGTGATGCCGCCCCACAGCGAAGTGGCCGTTTCGATCGGCATGCAGACGAGGTTGTTGAGCTCAAGCTGACCTCCGATACGGCCGCCTCCGGGGCTTTCCATCAAACCGACAACACGGAACGAAATGTTACCGATCACCACGGTCTGCCCGAGCGGGTCGCGGTGGCCGAAGAGCCGGCGCGCGGCCTTGACGCCGACCACGCAGACCGGATCCAGGATCTTGCCGTCGGTTGGCGCCAGAAAGCGGCTGCGACGGTCCACCAGCCGACAGCGGGAGACTTCCAGAAACGCCGGGGTGGTGGCGACGGCCTTGATGTCGGTGGACATCTGTCCCAGAAAAATCTCGCGGCGCACCTCCATGACCGGCACGATCAGCCGCACATTTTCAAAGACGCGCTCGATGTGTTCCACATCGCGTTGCGTGATGCCGTACCGCTGCGTGAAGGAGCGCGTGGTCTGCTGAGCGTTCCCTTCCGCGGGTTTGACCGAACGCAGGATGATGTTATCGACACCTTGTGATTCGATCTGACGCAAGGCCTCGCGCCGCCCGCCTTCACTGATGGCCAGCATGGCCACGACCGCCGCGATGCCCAGCACGATGCCGAGCGTGGCCAGCAGCGACCGCACCAGATGGCGCGTCAGGCTGGCGTAAACGGTCCGGGCCATTTCCAGCGGATTCATGCTTCGCTGGCCCTCCCGTCATGGATCGTGACGGCCTGCGTGGCGTAGACGCGGTAGGCCGGATTATGCGTCACCATGATGATGGTCTTGCCGCTGCGATGCAGCTCCTGGAAAATGCCCAGCACTTCCAGCCCGGTTTTCTCGTCGAGATTCCCGGTGGGCTCATCGGCCAGGATGACGGGCGGATCGTTGGCGAGCGCGCGCGCGATGGCGACGCGCTGGCACTGCCCGCCCGAGAGCTGGGTGGGGCGCGAGTGGTAACGGCCGCCCAGTCCGAAACGGTCTAACAGCTCTTTGGCCCGTTTACGCATGACCGAGCGCGGAATGCCCGCGTACTGCATCGGGACGCAGACGTTCTCCAGGATCGTCAGATGAGACAGCAGATTGAAGGATTGAAAAACCATGCCGATCATCTTGCAGCGCACCGCCGACGTGGCGTCGTCGTTGAGTCTCGACACTTCACGGCCCTCCAACAGGTAGGTTCCGGCGGTGGGGCGCATCAGCAGTCCGAAGAGATTCAGCAGGGTCGATTTGCCCGAGCCGGAAGGGCCCATCACGGTCAGGAATGCGCCGTGCCTGACGATGAGGTCAGTTGGACGCAAAGCATAGATCTGTGTGCCGCCGGCCTCGTACGTTTTGGCCAGCCCGCGCAGTTCGATCAACGGCGCTTGCGGTGGCGGCGAATGGGGGTGTGCGTCACTCATGGCGTGAGCGGCTCCACGATGCGGTTGGTTAAGAGATCCAGCACCGTCCGATCCAGCACGAACAGCACATCCAGCCCGCGCACGGCCGCGTAACGCTTACCGAAACCGGCCTCGCGCCCGATCTGGAGCGTCTTGCGTACGGCGTCCCGCGCATCGACATCGATGCTGATCTCAAGCCAGGGCTCACGCAGGCCGAAGGTGGCGAATTGATCCGCATCCAGCCCCACACCCTCGATGCGGTCGGCTTGCAGGTTTTCGATGCAGGCGAGCAGGGCCTGCAACCGTTCATCAACAATGTGCCCGGCCGTTCCCTCGCCCAGATGCCACAACGCCTCGCTGCTTGCACGTTCCACGGCCATGGTCGGTGCCCCCTCGCGCGTGACCGCGATCCGCCGCACGCTGGCCCGCGGAAGACGCAGCACGCTCTTGTCGCGCAAACTGAACACGCCGGCCCTGTTGACCAAGGCCGGCGGCAGGTTGCTGGAGGCGACCTGGTACACCGTCGGCGCATTCGTGAATATCAGGTTGAAAACGGCGCCCTCCAGATCTCCGGGAACCACCAGGAAACGCCATGCGACCTGTTCAGCCGTCAATTCAACGTGACTGATCGGCGAAGGGCGTTCATGAACCGCGGTCTTGGTATCCTCTCCGTTCTCAAAGATGGCGTCAGCGCGCAGACTCAATATCCGGTCGATGGTGTCGCGCACCGCAAACGGGTCCGCCTCGTCGGAAACAGGAGACTCAAATCTCCAGAAGCCATTGGTCTGGGTCAACACGAACAGCGTATCGCCCAGATGGATCTGTAGGCGCTGTATGTCGGCGGCAGGCCCGGAAAAGGGCCGCGGGTCACGCAGGTCGGCGACCGACAGCCGGAAGGCGTCAGCCACTGAATTTGAAACCGCACCGATCGCCTCGCCCCCCGGCAGGAGCGCGTAGCAGAGCGACGCGGCACCATCGAGCGTGTGCCCCAAAATGATTTTTTCGGGTGGCGTGCTGCCATTTTCCTGCACCGTGAGTTGAATGCCGGAATCGGGCCCCAGCCCGTAAAGCCCCATCCGTGTTTTGAGGGCAGAGTCGGTCTGGGCAACATCCATGACATTCGAGACGGTGGGCCAGACAAAATACGTGAGTCTTGCCGCATAAAGCGTGTCGAGAAGGGCGCTAACCCGTTCGTCATCCGCAGGGGCCGCCGTCGGTTGGATCAGTCGCCATGTGCCCGTTTCCTTTGACAGCGTAATGAACGGGCGGCCGGGCGCGCGCACTTCGATCATACGGATTGCGTTGCGGGCGCTGTGCACGAGTTTGCGTGAACGGAGATCGTCGGCCGTGTGCGGGATCGCGTCGAACAATGCGGCCGGCACGACCAAAATCTGGTCGGAGACGTCAACGCGCAGATACAGTTCGCTGCTGAGCGGGGTGAAGGCTCCTACGAGGAACGATTCGATGTGTTGCGGGCCTTCCAACGTCACACGGATACGGGGCGGCGCCAGGCCAAAATCACGGAGCGAAAGCTCACGCTTGCGGAGCTCCTGAAATGCGATGGCATCCTTAACCTGTGCCGATTCAAACGCATCGAGCAACCGTGCCACCGCGCCCTGTTCAACCTGCGCGGGGAAGGGGGCGGTCATGCGCCAACGTCCTCCCGTCAACTCGACACACATACGCGCCTCGCCGCGGTCAATGGTCAAGCGCTCCACGCGGCCCAGGGCTTCGTCGATCACACGGGAACGGGTGCTTTCCCGTCTGCCGAAAGCCTGTTGCTTCACATGCAAGTGCCACAGCAGCAGCATGCAGACCGCGATGGCCGTTAACAAAAAAAGAATGACTCGCCGGTTACCCATATCCGTTTTCTACCGCCTCGTTCTCACCGACGCCAGACAGAACACAAGGAAGACGCAGAACGGCACGACACCTGCGGCCCCCACCATGAAAAGAACCCACTCGCGTCGCGTAAAGCCGGTCACCAGCGTGGCGTCGCCTCCCAGCGAGGGGGCGGATCCCATGTCGATGCCGGCCAGCCAGGCGACGGCATTCACGAAAAAGTCTCGGTTGGCGCTCGCGCGCGAGGCGAGCATGCCGTTCATGACAAAATCGGTCTCGCCGATCACACACAGGCGTGTCGGCCGGAACGCCACGTCCTTCGCGACGCTACCGCCGCGCTCGGAGACGGCCGCTACGGCCACCGGCCCCGGCAGTTCGGTCTGCGGGTCGAACTGCCGCGGAAACACGTCAGGCCGGCTTTCACCCCATCCGTCCGCATCGGTCGAAACGAGCAGAGTGACCCTGGGCTGATCCGCGCTGGCCGGTGCGGAAATCTCGCTCAACGCCTGAAGGCAATGGGCATTGTTGAAGACCAGCGAGGCGTTCTTGAGTTCGCGCGTGATGACGTGGTCGGCAAAGCGCGACAGCACGATCTCTTGACCGGAGAGCGTCTGCGGGCCGGCGGCAAAAAAAGGCGACAGCTCGATCCCCCATTTGGCAAGCAAGCCCTCCATTCCGGTTGCGGCACGTGCGGCCGCCAGATACAGCAAGCGGCCGCCGTTTTGCAGGAAACTGTCAAGCAGCGCGATCTCCTCCGTGTTCAGTGCGTGGCGCGCGCCGGCCATGACCAGCACGTGGCAATCATCGGGAATGCGGCTCAGTCCGGGCAGCGCAAGGGACTTCAGTTCAAAACCTCCTCGCCGCAGTTCCCGGGCAATGTCCGAAAAACTGTGCAATTCATCGTAATCATCAAAACGCACTTCGCCGTGCCCTCGCAGCCAATAGATGACCGCCCGTTCAGCAGGCAGAGTCAGACGCGCGACCGCCGCCGCGCACACGCTTTCACCCCGGAACACACCCAGTTCCCGGTCCCCACGCGTGTCGAGATCCTCCTGCGTACGCAACAGGGAACGCTGCGCGATCATCTCGTCGAGGGTCACAATCAGTCGGCGGCGCTGACGCTCCAGCAGCAAGGCGTTCTCCGGCACCTCCAGTGCAGCGAGTTGCCCCGCCCGTGCCAGATCCCACCGGGGATCGACATACTGGATGACGATATCGGCGCCGGCCACACTGCGCGAGGCTTGCCGCAACCCGCGCAACAGCCGCGAGACCGGCCTGAACATTGGGTGCCGGCGATCCATAAAGCAGGTGATGCGGATTGATCCTTGTGTGTCGGCCAAAATGTTCCGCGTGCGTTCTGAGACCCGCGTAACCTTGTCGACGTTGACCTCCCACGTCAACGCCGTGCGATAGGCCAGCGCCACAATCAGGAGACAGAGCACACCGCCCAGCGCAATGGCCATCAGCGTGGTACTCTGCAGGGCAAGGCGTCCCGATTTTGGTGTTTTGACTGGGGCAGGTTGTTTTCTCACGGCATCATCCCCGCAGACGCAGCAGCGCCAGCAGTTTGGAACAGGCGAACAGGAAGAAAAGGGTCGTTGCGACGTAAAGTGTGATGACGGAGGTCGAGAAAAGCCCGGTCGAGAAGTCATAAACGTGTACCAGCAACGGCATCCACGCCACCGACGCGCGCACGTCAGGCATCCAGGCCAGGATCGCCGCATAAACGGCGATCGGCAAGGCACTGCACACGATCAGCGAGCTGACGGCGGCGGCGGCCTGGTTGCGGAAAAGCACCGAAATCATCGTGCCCGCTGCACACCAGGTCGAGGCCTGCAACAACAGGATCAGGGCAGTCGCGGTGATCGCGGCAACACCGGGCGGCACAAGCGAAGGCGCGGATAACGCAGGCAAAAACAGCACGGGAACCACCAACGATACCCCCAGTGTTCCGGCAATGACCGTCATGGCAGAGAGGAATTTGCCGAGAACGAGGTCACGCTCGCGGATCGGCGAGGACATCAACAGGTCGATCATGCCGGTCGCGCGCTCTTCAGCGAAAAGGCGCATGGTCAGCACGGCGCTCAGGAACGGCAGCCAAGGCGCGGCCGACAGCCCCCAGATGCTTTGGATCTGCAGCACACTCCCCTCGTTGTTGCGCAGCATCATTACGAACGTCCACCCGTAAACCGCCAGAAACGCCGCCACCGGCACACCGCAGGAGAGGGCACCCCGGAAGGCACGGACCTCGCGCAGCCAGATGACCTGGATTGCCTTCATGCCAAGTCCTCCTGTGCATCACTTTGTCCTGCAAGCATCCGGTCAATACGAGCCGTGAGTTCGGCGCGGTCGAAATCGCTGGTACGGAACATGGCTACGATGCGACCTCGGATCATCACCAGCACGCGCGTGCACCAGTTTAACATCTCGTCGATTTCGTGACCCGCCACAACGACAGCCGCGCGCGATGAGGCGGTCGATAACGCCGTGCCGCACGCCGTGCGTTGGGGCCGGTCCAGTCCGGCCAAGAGATCGTCCAGCAGCAGCAGCTTGGGATGCGTGCTCAAGGCGTCCGCCAGACTGACACGCTTGCGATACCCATGGGAAAGCAGGCGGATACGCGTATTGTGCATGCCGGAAAGACCGCTCACAGCCAAGGCCTCGCTGACGCGCCGCCGCACGCGCATGGTGCGCTCGCCTTTCAAACGTACGCGGTAAGTCAGATACTCCTGCACGGTCATGTCGTTGTAAAGCGGGACGTGCTCCGAGAGGTAGCCGATACTGTGTCGGTATTTGACGGGCCGCTGCAGCGTGTCGACTCCATGCAGCCGCACGGTTCCGGCGTCCTGCATCAGCAGGCAGGCCAGGATTTTCATCAGTGTCGTCTTGCCCGCTCCGTTGGAACCGGTCACCGCGACGATTTCGCCGGGGGCCACGTCAAACGAGATGTCCGTCAGGATCCGGCGCGCGCCGTAGGAAAAAGAGATATGGTCCACATCCAGCATCGCAGGACAGTCCTCTACACGCTCATGTCCACAAAGGGCGCCAAGGCCGCTTCCAGCACAGCCAGCCGCTCGCGCAACAACGCCGCGTCGCGCGTTTCAACAATCAGCCGCAGATAGGGTTCAGTGTTTGACGGACGGACGCAGAGCCAGCCGTCGGCATCGTCGAGACGCACGCCGTCGATCTCGCAGCGGGTGCCACCGGCGCTCCAGGCTTCGGCGGCCACAAGCACCGCGGTGATCGCCTGGTCTTTCGCGGCGACGCGGTAATTCAGCTCGCCGGAGTTGGCATAGCGGCAGATCGGGGCCATCAGGGCACTGAAACTCATGCCTTGGCGTTTGGCGTCGGCCAGGGCGCCCAGCACCAGCAGGGCGGCCAGTTCACCGGAATCGCAGCAGAAAAAGTCACGGAAGTAGTAGTGGCCAGCCAGCTCGCCGCCACACACCGCACCGGTCTCGCGCAGCAGCACTTTGGCGAAGGCGTGCCCGACCTTGCCGATGACGGTTCGCGCGCCGTCGGCCTGCAGCGCCTCGATCGCACCGCGCGAAGTCCGCACATCGTGGATGACGGTCGCGCCGGGTTCGTGCGCGAGAAAGGCGCGCGCGATGATTGGGATCAGGTAGTCCGGCTGCACGAAGGTACCGTTCTCATCCACGAACATCACACGGTCGGCATCGCCATCAAAGATCACGCCGGCGTCAAGCCCTTGGTCGCGCACCAGCCGGGCAAGCTGTTCACGGCTCGCCGCCTCCAGCGGATTGGGCGAGTGGTGGGGGAAAGTCCCGTCGGGCTGGTCGTTGAGATAGATCGGGGCGTCACCCAGCAGATCTCGGATGAACAGCCCCGCGACGCCGTCTGAACAGTCCACCGCATAACACAATCCGCTGAGGTCGGTGCGGAACGCGCAGAGCCACTTGACAAAAGCGTCGCGGTAGTTGACCTCGCGCCGTGCGCCCGGTTGAGACGCGGCAGGCGGCAGAACGCCGGATGAGACGCGCGCTTCAAGCTCGGCCAGGCCGGTCGCGTAGCCCACAGGCCGGGCACCGGCGGTCGATACCTTCATGCCGTTGTGCGAGGACGGATTGTGTGAGGCCGTAATCTGTACCGAGGCGTCATAGCCTTCGCGCGCCGTGAAAAAGTAGACCATCGGGGTGGTGGCCAGACCCATGTCGTCCACCGCGCAGCCGGCCTCAGTCAGGCCCCGGCAGAGCGCATCGCACACGGAGGGGGAGGAGAGACGCGCGTCGCGTCCGACCAGCCAGCGTTGCGCGCCCAGCACGAGCGGCAGCCAGCGCCCGATGCGGTACACGGTGTCGAGACCGAAGTCCCGGCCGAACTCGCCGCGCATGTCATAGGCTTTGAAAAAGGACATCGCCTCTCGCTCCGGTTTTCATTGGATCACGACCAGCGAAATGCCGGCGTGTGCGCCTCTCGGTTTCATGGCTTTCAGCCAAGCCGGCATTTCCGAACCGGCGGTCTCGGTGGCATTGGTGGTGACATCGATCACGGTGGGCGAGGAGGCGGCCAGTGTCTGCATGACCTCTTGCAGGCGCGCGGTGTTACGCCGGTCCAGATGCGTCGAGGTGGAGAGCGCCCCCAGAATGCCGCCGACCAGCGTACAGATGATCGAGACCAGGATCAGCGTTGAGAGCTTCACAGCGAGCCGCCCGTTCTGATCAGTGTGCAGGCCCTCCTGCGCACGCACACGCTCGCGAACCGATTCCAGACGCTCGCGCTCCAGCAAGATACGCTCGCGCTCCAGTTTCAGCTTCTCCTGTTCAATCTGCAGCTCCGTGCGCGACAAAGCTTCATCGCCGGTCGTTGACCCGAGCTGCAAGTGATCGGTCACATCCATGCGAAGACCTCCTCTTGGTTACACGCGAAGCTGCGCGAAACGCGTGCAGACAGGCAACGGACCGACCAGCGGCCGTGCGTAGTCAACGAACGCCTGCGTGACGTCGTTGCCGTCCTTGCTGATGAATTCCGCCGGCATACTGCGTGTGTCGCGCGCCACGTTGCGGAGCGGGACGACGGCGAACTCCACTTTATACGCCTTGGTGTTGCGGCGTTTGATGGCGATCGAACCGCTGGAGATCTCATCCTCGACCGCAGCCTTGACCGCTGCGACGCCGACCAGCCGCGCCTCCATGGCGTCCGTGGCCGACGCGATGCCGGGGAAGGAGCGCTGCAGATAGCCGAACGTGTCGGCGCGCACCCGTTTGATCCCGGCCTTCTCTTTGAGCACCTTGGCCAGCAGGTCGCCCAGCGCACCGGTGCCGCTGAGCTGCACGTTGCCGTGCGAGTCGGTCTCCTGCGTGTAGGCCGCGAGGATCGGCGTGCCGGTCCGGTCGGTGATGCCCTCGGAAACCGCCACCACACACCGTCCGTAACGCTTCATCGCGGCTTTCACATCTTTGACGAAACGATCCATGCTGAACGCGCGTTCCGGCAGATAGATCAGGTGCGGGCCGTCATCGGCTTCCGTGCGCGCCAAGGCGGCTGCGGCCGTCAGGAATCCCGCGTTGCGGCCCATGATGACGTCGATCTTCACACCGCCCAGCGCACGGTTGTCCAGATCGTCGCCCTTTATCGCGCAGGCCACAAAGCGCGCGGCACTGCCATAGCCCGGCGTGTGGTCGTTCTCGCGCAAGTCGTTGTCGATGGTCTTGGGAATGTGGAAGCAACTGATGCCGTACTCGGCCTTCACCGCCTCTTCATTGATGATGTGTACGGTCTCGGCCGAATCGTTGCCGCCGATGTAGAAAAAGTAGCGGATCTCCAGTTTCCGCAAAACCTTGAAAATGGCCTGGCAATCTTCCGGCGTCGGTTTGCGGCGCACCGATCCCAGTGCCGACGCGGGGGTATTGGCCACCGCCTCCAGCGTGGACCGGCTCTCTTTACGCAGGTCAATGAAACGCTCGTCGAGAATGCCCTGGATACCGTTCAGCGCCCCGAAAATCTTGCCGACGGCGCGGTTTTCCCGAGCGGCCAACACCGCACCGACCAGGCTCTGGTTGATCACCATCGAGGGACCGCCGCTCTGGGCGATCAGCATATTACCTTTTTTCATTCCGCGACCTCCTTTTTCAAAGCAGTATGATATACTTTCTGCATGCGACAAGGCAAACCTCCGTTTGAAAAGCCCGGCGAATATCAGGATGTTCCCGAGCTGTTTGATTGCGCTCCCGATGAATCCGATTTTATCGTGCGGCCAAGAGGCGCACGTCGGACACTCACACCGCGCGATAAGGAACGTAACCGCCGTGTGGGCGAACTGTTCAGGCACGTGATTCCCGGATTGCCGATCGACGCTGATCCGCCCGAGACGCGAATGGAACCCGAACCGCTCGCGGCGATGATCGAGCAAACACTCAAACGGCTGAAGATCAACGAGAGCCCTTGGCTGATTGATCTGAATCGCGCGTGGCCCACGCTGGTGCCGCCCGAAGTGGCGCGCGTGGCGCGCCCCGGCAAATGGGAGGACGGCATCCTCTTCGTCTATGTGACCTCGTCGATCAAACTTTTTGAACTCCGCCGTACGCACCTGCGGCGCATCGAGGAGGCCGTGAAGGGTTTCGTCGGCGCCGGGCGCGTGCGTCAAGTGCGTCTGATGGTCAACACGGTCTCGCTCCCTTTTTCTTGAGAGGTTCTGCCCCGAGTCCACCACGGCAGCTTGAGTTTCAGGTTGGACTGGATCTTGAAGGTGACGCCGGGAAAGGCGGAGGTGTCAAAAAGACGATTGCGCCGTGCAGGGTGGATGCCGCTCAGCTCCACTGACGGTCGTTGGCCCATTCGGCGTCCCACTGTTCGGTGGAGGCCCAGGGCTCGGGAAACTGCGGGTGGCACTTCTCTTTGATGAGATCCTCATTCAGCGTCTCGATGCCAAGGCCAGGGGCGTTGGGAACCGCGATGAAACCGTCCTTAATGAGCGGCTTGGGCAGGCCGGTCACCAGATCCTCCCACCACGGCACGTCGACGGAATGCACCTCCAGCGCGGTGAAGTTGCGGGTGGCTGCGGCCACATGCACGGCGGCCATGCAGGCGATCGGGCTTTCGGCCATATGGATGGCCATCGCAACGCCATGATCCTCGGCGAGGTCGCCGACTTTCTTCGTTTCCATGATGCCGCCTGCGGAGAGCACGTCGGGGTGGACCACCGCGATGCCGCCCGACTTGAGCAGCGGCATGAAGTTCTCTTTGAGGTAGATATCCTCGCCCGTGCCGATCGGCGTCGTGGTGGCGTTCGCGAGCCGGACATACTGGTCGGTCATCTGCCACGGCACCGGGTCTTCCATCCAGGCGAGGTTGAACTTCTCCAGGCGCCTGGCCAGCTTGATGCAGTCTTCCAGTGGGACGTGTCCGATGTGGTCGATGGCGAGCGGGATTTCATAGCCGATCTCGCTGCGCACGTCGGCCATGTACTGCTCGAGGAAATCGAGCCCCTGCTCGGTGATGTGGATGCCGGTGAAGGGGTGGGCCGTGCTGAAGAGATCGTACGCTTCGCCGCGCATGGCGCGCGGGTCGATCGAGCCGTGCGGCGTGCTGAAGACGGTTCTCTTGTAATGGCGCATGGTCTCGAGGAAGCCGCCGGGCGCGTTGAGGCAACCGGGCTTGTCCATGAGCAGCTCGATGCCGAGATCCATCTTCAGGTAGGTGAAGCCCTGCGCCATGCGTTCTTTAAGGGCCTTGCCCATGTCGCGGCCGCCGCCTTCGGAGTCGGTGTCGCAATAGATGCGCACGCTGTCGCGGAACTTGCCGCCGAGGAGCTGCCACACCGGCACGCCCCACGCCTTGCCCGCCAAGTCCCAGAGCGCCACTTCAACGCCGCAGACGCCGCCGGCCTGGCGCGAGTGCCCGCCGAACTGCTTGATGCGGCGGAATATCTTCTCCACGTTGCAGGGATTCTCGCCGAGGATGCGGCTCTTGAGCATCGCGGCATAGGTGCGGCTCGAAGCGTCGCGCACTTCGCCGTAGCCGATCAGCCCTTGGTTGGTGTAGACCTTGATGAGCGTGCAGCGTTTGGGCGCGCCGTCGATGTCGGCGAAGCGGATGTCGGTAATCTTCAGGTTGGAGGGATCGATTGTCGTGGCCATGTTGTCTGTCCTTGGGTTAAACGGGCCGGGGACACCGGGCCCGTCGTCAGAGTATCGTAAAGTTTTACTCCGCGCCTGACCACCGTATTTTGCGCAAAATAATTAGCGGATTTGCGCATGCTGCTGATAAGGAACGCTAAACGCCGAACATCGGGCGCCGGACATTGAACGTGGCAGGCATGCGAACCGGTCCTTGGTTCACTTGTCATGAGAAGTGAGATGGCCCGGCACGCATCGGGACTTGCGTCTCTGAGCCTCGAAGACCCTGCTCTTCTTCTCGCGCAGGACGACGAAAACGCCGCGCAGCGTGAGTCCGAACAGGAAGGCCAGACCGACGCAGGCCCTGTCCGCTGCCTTCTTCCCGCTGTGACGCGTCCAGTCGATGCTGTTCGGCGTGAGCAGGGGCGTGGTCGAGCCGATGGCGCAGATGTCGCGCTTCAGGCTGCCCGCGCGCACGGTCTGGCCGTAGAGCGGCGCCGACACGTGGCTGGCACGGGAGAACGCCCTGATGTCCGCTCCCGCCTCCCGCGCGAGCCTGTCCGGCAGTCCTTCGGGATCCACTGGGTGCTCTGCCTCAGTACGGTGCAGGCTGTCTCCGTTGGCCTCGTGGTTGCGCGTTTACGCGCCTTTGTTTTATTTTCATGCGCCTGTAGACTACAGGCGGACGACCCCGGGGGCCGACACTTTTCTGAAATTTTTGTTTTTATGGTTGACTTTTTACCCTCACCCGCACAATGTGTACCTAAGAGGATTGGAGTGCTGGTAAATTTCTCCGCTCTGCCTTATGGGGATGGTAGTGACCTGGTCCATGCCAAACCAAAACAGAAGGACGGATAACAATGAGTGCACGCTGTTTGCCTGTTTGCCTGATCGGAATGACGGTGACCGCTTTCTCGCGCGACCTTGTGTGGCTCGGCACAGAGACCGACAACAACTGGGATCTCGTCACGGACAACTGGTACGTGAAAGGCGACGAGACGAAAACGCGCGTCCGTTTTGAGTCAGGCGACAACGTCTTCTTTCTCGAAAACGAATGGGTGAATCCATCCACGCAACTCGTCCGCACCAACACAACGACCTCGTGGACGAAGGAGTTCGACATCGGGGCGATTGTCATCAGCAACGAGACGTCGACCTTCACTTGGAAATGTAATGTGCTCGGCTATGTTGACTCTATTGTTTTTCAGGCGACGTCCATCGACAAATACGGCAACGGTGACTTGGCCACGCCGTTTTGTTTCGAGTGGAACTGTGACTTCAACATGCATGGCGGGCGGTTCATCTCCTCCAACGGATCGACCCATCCCAACGACTACCGTAACGACACGGGATCTATGAGAGTGCCGCGCACAGTCAGATTTCTCACGGGGTCAACCTGGGACGTGATCAGCGGCACGGGGTTCGGCGGCGCCGGAAACGGAGCGCCGATCAACGTGATATTTTCCAACGCAACGGTCAAGGTCTCACAGAATTCACAGTACGTGAATTTGCCGAAGGCGACTTTTTACGACACGGCTTTTAGCCTCGCCGGCAACACGGCTCCGGGGCGTGCGTTGCTCTTCACCGGTGACATTGTCGTTACCGGCACCAAGCCGACAACCATTCCATCCGGCCGCACATTGGTCCTCGGCCGGCGGGACAGGGTGCCCCTCACTGTGCGGGTCGACGACGTCACCGGTGATGACGACATCGACTTCACCGTGGCCGGTATACTCTGCAACATGAGCCTCACCGCCAATAACACCACTTACACGGGCTACGGAAACTTCAGGAAGACCGGCCCCGGCACGATGTCGATCACTTACAATAACAACACGTTCACCGGCAACGTCGAGATTGCCGAGGGCACGTTGCGGCTCGACAACGTTTCGCCGAGCATCGGGGTCGGATACAACTACCTGTGCGGTGCGCTTGGCGCCGTGGACGGCTGTGACCGGACGATCAGAGTCAGGAGTGGCGCCAAGCTGTGTAACGGGAACAATGGGGCCGCCTTCGGCCTCCTCAATACGCCGATGAGCATCAAAGTCGCGGTCGAAGACGGCAGTGCGCTCATTCTGGGTGAGACGCAGAATAACTTTGGCCATCTGTCACTGGAAGGCGGCGATTTGCTCTATACGAACGGTTCCCAAATCACCTGGATCGAGTACGGGTTGATCTCCATCGGTAAGAAGCTGTCCTTCTCGGGGCCAAGGCCCTACGACCTGCAGATCCGCGGCACCCACAATGTCATGTACCTCGGCTTCACACTCGAGAGTCAGCTTGACACAGAGCCGATCAGTCCGAGTCAGCCGCACTTCACCAACCTTTGGAGCGTGGTGGAAATTGAGGTCGCCGACATCACGGGTGATTCCGGCATTGACGCCGCAATCGGCCTGCCGATGCGCGACATGGTCAACATGTGCTACCCAACCTACGGCGACTCGCCGAACAGCTATACATACATACCTGCGCCTTGGATCAACAGCTATTACCGCGACGGCATCCGCAAAACCGGCCCCGGCACGCTGCGGCTGAACGGCGCGAACACCTTCACGCACACGACGGAAGTCGCCGAGGGCACCTTGCTGGTGGACAGCACGGTTGCGCTGTCGAGCGGCGTGATTGTCGATCCCGGCGCTTTTCTGGGCGGGACGGGCACGGTTTCAGCGGTGACGTTGAAGGACGGCGCCGGCATCGTCTGCACGGCAAACCGCGAACAGGAGCATGTCCTGAAGATGCCGTCACTGACGGTCGAGGGTGCGGTGACGGTACGCGTGCTCAATCCCGGCGGTACCACAGCCAATGCGTTCAATCAGAACCTGCTACAGATCATCGGACGGCCCGTGTCCGTCGATTTACGGGATTGGCGTGTCTCGTTCGAGGGATCCGAGGAGACGGCGATGTTTGCCTTCAAGTACGACGCGACGACAGGCATCGTTTCGTCGCACTACGCGGGCGGCACGGCTATCTTCGTCCAGTGAGACAGGGATGTGCGAAGTTCATGCGTTTCTGGAGAAAAGGGAGGCAGACGAGTCGGGCACGGGCAGCCTGCCCGCAACAACGTGTTGGGGATTGGTTTCATCCCAATCGCTATCGAAATCGGGATCGCTATCGAAATCGGGATCGGGATCGAAATCGACAGGGTTCTCGCCGTAGGGCTTCGCTCCCTCCCAAATCCGACAGCCTGTCACGAAGCCATGGATCCTTCGCCGAACGACGGCGGCCCGACAGGCCGCCGTCGTTCGCATAGACCCACGTGACGTGGCGATCGCGGAGGGGGAGACGTCGAATCGCGCGTGTCCCCGTGTTGTCCGATCCCGATGGCGATAGCGATTCCGATAGCGATGCCCCAACTAACGCACGAACGCGCACACTTACTTCGCGTAGATCTTCTTCGCGTGGTAGTGGTTGTGCAGCAGGTGGTGCGCCTTCTCGCTGAGCGGTGCGCCCAGGTACTCCGCGTACAGCTTCTGAACCTGCGGGTTCAGGTGCGACATGCGGATCACGCACTTCTCGTCATCCGTGTAGATGCCGGCCGTGCGGGCCTTGCGCACCTCGTCCGTGGCGCCGGTCGGCTGTCCGCCGCCGCCGACACAACCGCCGCGGCAGGCCATGACTTCGATGAAGTCGTAGCGCGGCTTGCGGCCGGCCTTGCGGTCTTCGCGGATGGCGTCCAGAACCTGCTCGACGTTGCCCATCTGGTGGGCGACCGCGATCTTGACCGGCGTCCCCTTGATGTCGATCGTCGCTTCCTTCACGCCTTCCATGCCGCGGACGGCCTCAAAATTGATCGACGGCGGCTGGGCGTCGCCGGTGATCAGGCAATAAGCGGTACGCAGGGCGGCTTCCATCACGCCGCCGGTGACGCCGAAGATCGTGCCAGCGCCGGTGTAATCGCCCAAGATCGAGTCGGCCTCTTCCTTCTCCAGCTTGGAGAAATCGATGCCGGCGCTCTTGAACATACGGGCCAGTTCGCGTGTGGTGAGCACCACGTCGACGTCCTGATGTCCGCTGGCGAACATGTTCTCGCTGCGCGAAATCTCGTACTTCTTGGCCGTGCACGGCATAATCGAGACCATGAAGATGCGGGCGGGGTCGATGCCCATTTTTTCCGCATAGTAAGTCTTGGCCAGCACACCCAGCATCTGCTGCGGCGACTTGGCGGTCGAGAAGTTGTCCATGAAATCCTGGGCATACTTCTCCATCCAGTCGGTCCACGCCGGGCAGCACGAGGTGATCAACGGCAACTTGCCGCCGCCGGTGAAGCGCTTGATGAACTCGGAGCCTTCCTCCATGATGGTCACGTCGGCACTGTAGTTGGTGTCGAAGACCGCCTTGAAGCCGAGGCGCCGCAGGCCAGCATAGGTCTCGCCGGTCATCAGCGTGCCGGGCGGCAGGCCGAACGCCTCGCCGATCGCGACGCGCACGGCCGGGGCAATCTGCACCACGCAGTATTTGCTCTCGTCGCGCAAGGCGTTCCACACTTCACGGGTCTGGTCACGCTCATAGATCGCGCCGACCGGGCAGTGAGCCGAGCACTGGCCGCACTTGATGCAGGGCGACTCGTTGAGCGTGACATCGGCGGCGGGTGCCATGCGGGTTTTTTCGCCGCGGCCGATGAACTCCAGCGCCCAGACGTTCTGCATCTCTTGGCAGACGATGGCGCAGCGGCCGCACTTCACGCACTTCTCGGGATTCAGCACGATGGAGGGCGTGGAGGTGTCGACCGGGATATTCGGCACTTCGGCCGGGAAGGGATTTTCGCGGATGCCGAAATCCGCCGCGAGTTTCTGCAGCTCGCAGATCCCGCTACGCGGACACTGGAGACAGTCGTTCGGGTGGTTGGCCAGAATCAGCTCCAGAACCGTACGGCGCACACTCACGATGTCCGAGTCGTGCGTGGTGATCTTCATGCCCGGCGCGACTTCAGTACAACAGGCCCGGAGCAGTTTGGGAGACCCAGAGTTGCGGACCACACAGATGCCGCACGCCGCCCACGGCTTGAGGTCAGGGTGGTGGCAAAGCGTGGGGATTTTGACATGCACCGCCTTGGCGGCATCCAGGATCGTGGTGCCGGCCGGGACCTCGACCGGGATCCCGTTGATTTCAAGTTGAACAAGGTTAGACATAGTGAAAAGCCCTTTCAGAATTACGCGCGGTTCACGGCGTGGAACTTGCAGACCTCGTAGCACTGGCCGCACTTGATACACTTCTCGCCGTCGATCGTGTGCGGTTGCTTGCGTTCACCGGCGATGGCATTGACCGGACAGACACGGGCGCAGGCTGTACAGCCGACGCACTTGTTCTTGTCGATTGTGTAACGCAGCAGGTTCTTGCACTTGCCGGCGCGGCACTTCTTCCCATCGATGTGCTCCTTATACTCGTCCATGAAGTAGCGGAGGCTCGACTGGACGGGGTTGGAGGCGGTCTGTCCGAGGCCGCACAACGAGGCGCGCGACATCGCCTCACTGATCTCGCGCATGTTCTCGATGTCCTCGTGGGTGCCCTTGCCGTCGCAGATCTTGTCGAGGTAGTTGAGCAGCTTGCGTCCGCCGATACGGCACGGCGCGCATTTGCCGCAGGACTCGTCGACGGTGAAGTCGAGGTAGAACTTCGCGATGTTCGGGATGCAGTCATCCTCGTCCATCACGATCAGGCCGCCCGAGCCCATGATCGAGCCGATCTTCGCGAGGTTCTCGTAGTCGATCGGCGTGTCCAGGAACTGCGGCGGGATCATGCCGCCGGAAGGTCCGCCGGTCTGCGCCGCCTTGAAGGCCTTTCCGCCGCGGATGCCGCCGCCGATGTCGAAAATGATCTCGCGCAGAGTGGTGCCCATGGGGACTTCGATCAGGCCGGAATTGTTGATCTTGCCGGTGAGGGCGAAGACCTTGGTGCCCTTCGAGGTCGCGGTGCCGATCTTGCTGAACCAGAGTCCGCCTTTCAGGATGATGACCGGGATGTTCGCCAGCGTCTCGACGTTGTTGATGACGGTGGGGCGGTCCCAGAGGCCCTTGACCGCGGGGAAGGGCGGGCGGGGACGCGGCATGCCGCGCATGCCTTCGATCGAGGCGAGCAGCGCCGTCTCTTCACCGCAGACAAAGGCGCCGGCGCCGAGGCGGATCTCGATGTCAAAGGAGAATCCGCTGCCGAGGATGTCTTCGCCGAGCAGACCGTATTCGCGGGCCTGGGCGATTGCGTTTTCCAGGCGCTGGATCGCGAGCGGGTACTCCGCGCGGATGTAGATGAAGCCCTTGCTGGCACCGATGGCATAGCCGGCGATGGCCATCGCCTCAAGCACCGAGTGGGGGTCGCCCTCAAGCGTCGAGCGATCCATGTAGGCGCCGGGATCCCCTTCGTCGGCGTTGCAGACCATGTACTTCTGACCGGCGGGCTGCAGGGCCGCAAACGACCACTTTTTGCCGGTGGGGAAGCCCGCGCCGCCGCGGCCGCGCAGGCCGGACTTCGAGACTTCGTCGATCACGTCCTGCGGCTTCATGTCAAAAAGCACCTTTTCCAGTGCCTTGTAGCCGTCACGGGCGATGTATTCGTCGATCTTGTCGGGGTCGATCACGCCGCAGTTGCGCAGCACGATGCGGAACTGCTTCTGGTAGAAGTCGATGCCCTCGATGCCGACGTTGATCTTGCTCTGGTTCTTGTCGTAGAGCAGGCGGGAGACCACGCGGCCCTTGATGATGTGCTCTTTGACGATGACTTCAGCGTCCTCGGGTGTAACCTCGACGTAGAAGGTGTCCTGATGCAGGATTTTGACGATCGGCCCTTTTTCGCAGAAGCCCAGGCAGCCGGTGCGCACGACCTGCACGTCGTTGACCAGACCGTTCTCTGCGACCGCCTTTTTCAGCGCGTCGAACAGCGCGATGCCGCGGTTGGACTCGCAGGCCGTTCCGCCGCATACCAAGATGTACTGTTTGTAAGCCATGTTGTGTAATCCCCGCTTAGCGAACAATGTCCATTGCCGGCTTGTCGCAGATGTGGTTGTCGATGAGGTGCTTGTTGACGATATGGTCGTTGACGATCTGTTTGCCGACCTCGGCGTTGACATTGCCGTAGATCACGACGGGCATGTTGGGGACGATCACCTCCACGGTGGGCTCGGAGTGGCACAGACCCATGCAGCCGGTTTGGCGCACCAGCACATGCGAAATGCCTTTGGCGTCGAGTTCGTCGATGATCGCGTTGAACGTCTCTTTCGCGCCGGCGGCGATGCCGCAGGTGCCCATGCCGACGATGATCTGCGCGTCCTTGTTGGAGGGGTCGCGCTTTTCGATCGCCTTTTGTTTCTCATCACGCAGCTTGCGTAAATCATCCAGCGTCAGCTTAGCCATCGTTCAGTTTCCTTCTTTTACGAGTTCAGATTCTCTTCTTGGGAACGCACATAGTCGCGGGCCAGGATCAGGTTGTCGATCTCTTCGAGGTTTCCGAGCGCCTCAATCAGTTCGCCGCGCGAGACCCTGTACCGGTCATTGGGCGTGGTGCGTGTCAGGATCAAGTCGTAGGCCCCGCCGAAGGTCATCAGCCCAAGCAGGGTTTCCGGCAGGTCGCCGAAAGGCGGGGTATCCAGATGGCGCGCGTCGAGCGTGAAGGCCACGCGGGTTCCCTTGCCCGGTGTCGACTGGATATCCACCGTACCGTTCACTGCGGCGGTTGTCTGCATGAGCAGGGGAATGCCCAATCCCACGCGACGTTTGGCGTGTTTGCCCGGCTCGCTGTAAAAGGGATCCTTGGCTTTCGCCAGCGTGCGTGCGTCCATACCCTTGCCATTGTCCTGAATGCAGACCCGTATCTCTGCGGGATCCGTCGCTACGTCAACCTCGATCCGTGTCGCGTCCGCCTCAATCGCATTCTGCACCAGGTCGGCGATGATGTCGCAGACAGACGCGTGCACGGATCAGCCTTCCCTGAATTTCGCGATGATCCCCTGCAGCGATTCGGTCTTCACCTTGCCGAACACTTCGCCGTTGATCACCATCACCGGCGCCAAACCGCAACATCCGAGGCAGCGGACCGCCTCCACCGAAAACTCGCCGTCCGGCGTGACGGTGTTGAGGCCAACGCCCAGGATGCCTTCCAGCTCAGCGATGATGTCATCGCCGCCCTTCAGATAGCAGGCGGTGCCCATGCAAACCTGGATCTGGTTGCGTCCCGGTTTCTTCAGCTTGAAGAAGTTGTAGAACGTTATGACGCCGTAAATTTTGGCGAGAGGCACGTCGATCAGATCGGCAACCTCAAACGCCACTTCTCGGGGGACAAACCCAAAATGCTGCTGCACACGGTGCAGGATCATGATCAGGTTGCCTGGCTTCTCTTTCCATTCGGCAATGAAAGCTTTCAGTTCTGGGGTCAGCTTCTGAACGCCTTGCGCCGTCGTCGGTGCGGTGCTCACGGTGTTTCACCTCCGCATTACCCGGGACCTGTACCGCTACAGGACACGGGGGGGTTACTCAAAAAAGATCGCGTGAGTATCTCAAAAACGGCCTGAACTTGCCAAGCTGAAATAGAACCTTTTTTATCGAACCAAAAATATCGATATGCCGTCACGCCATCGGGCAGCTTGTCTCGGCGGCCATGTAGTCACCGGTGGCGGCATAGGCGCGCGCCCGGCAGCCGCCGCATCCGTGGCGGAAAGCGCACCGACCGCACGCGCCGCGGTAACAGTCGGGCTGCCGCAGATCATTGAAGACCGGCGAGGTCTCGTAGGCGCGGCGGAAATCGAACCCATGCTCGCGCAGGTCGCCGCTGGGCACGTCGAGGAATCCGCACGGCTGCAGGATGCCGGTGTGGGAGATGAAGACAAAACCGCGGCCGCCCATGCAGCCGGCAGGCGGCTGTCCGGGCTTGCCCAGCGCGTGCCAGATCCGCACGGCTTGCGGCGCACACGTCTCACGCACGCGGATCGGGCCTTGGCGGTCCATTTCGAAGGCCCAGCGCAGGACGGCCTCTGCCTCGTCCGCAGGTAACGCGAGATCGCGCAGGCCGGCACCGCGCCCGACCGGCACCAGGAAGAAAAGGTCGAGCGTGCGCGCGCCGCGCGCGATCGCCTGTTCGCGGATGGCCGGCAGCGCGTCGCGGTTGAGCCGTGAGACGGTGGTGTTCACCTGGAAGGGCATGCCGATCTCTTGCGCGATGGACATGGCGCGCGTGACGTTGTCGAACGCGCCGGCTACGCCGCGGAAGGCGTCGTGATCTGCGGCGCAAGCGCCGTCGAGGCTGAAGCTGCATGCCATGACGCCGGCCTCTTGCAGGGCCAGCAGTCGGTCGCGGGTGACCAGCGTGCCGCACGGCGCCATGACCGAGCGCAAGCCGCGCGTCGCGGCGGCGCGCACGAGGTCGAGGATGTCGGGCCGTGCCATCGGCTCACCGCCGGTCCAGATGATCATCGGCCGGCAGAACGCGGCGAGGGAGTCCAGCACGCGCAGGCATTCGCCGGTCGTCAGCTCATGGTCATAGGCGCGGTCCTGGGCGCCGGCGCGGCAGTGGCGGCAGGCCAGCGGACAGCGGCGCGTGACTTCCCATGCGATCACGCGGGGCGTACCGGCGGGCGCTTCAGCGGCGGTGTGTCCATGGGGGGGGCGTGCGTTCATGAGCGGGCAGGCGCGATTTCTTCGTCTGTCAAATAACAGGCCGGATCCACGCCCCAGATGTCGCCGGTGGCGGCCTCGGCGCGCGCGCGGAAGTTGCCGCCGCAGACATCGAGAAAACGGCAGGCCACGCAGCGTCCTGTGACGTGCTGCTTTTTGGCGCGCAACTGAGCGAGCAGGCTGTCCGGCGCGGGCTCACCCCAGATTTTGCTGAAGGGGGTTTGGCGCACGTTCCCGAGCGGCTTGTTGCGCCAGAACTGATCCGGGTAAACGGTGCCGTCCCAGCTGATGCATCCGATGCCGTGGCCGGTGCTGTTGCCGCCGTTCATGCGCAGCAGTGTCATCACTTCGTCGGCGCGCGGATTCTGTTCGCGCAGCATGCGCAGATAGAGGTAGGGGCCGTCGCAATGGTTGTCCACGGTGAGCACCTCCACCGGGAAACCGCGCCTGTGCAGCCGTGCGGTGCGGTCGATGATCAGATCCAGTGTGGCGCGGCGCTGCTCCGGCGCGAGGTCGTGCGACGCGATGTCGGCGCCGCGGCCGCAGTAGACCAGATGGTAGAGGCAGATGCGCGGAATGCGTTCGGCCTCCATCAAATCAAAGATCGCCGGAATGTCGGCGACGTTGTCGCGGGTCATGGTGACGCGCAGACCGACCTTGATACCGGCCTCACGGCAGGCGCGGATGCCGGCCACGGAACGCTGGAACGCGCCGGGGCAAACGCGGAAACGGTCGTGCGTGGCCTCGCTGCCGTCGATGCTGATACCGACATACGAGACGCCGATCGCCTGAATCTGCGCGGCGAGCGCGGCGTCGATCAGGGTGCCGTTCGTCGAAAAGACCACACGCAGGCCCTTGCCGACGGCGTGGCGCGCGAGATCCAGAATGTCAGGCCGGATGAAGGGCTCGCCGCCCGAAAAGAGCAGGACGGGGCAGCCGAAGGCGGCCAGATCATCGATCAGGGCAAACGCCTCTTCAGTGGTCAGTTCGTCGGAGCTGCCTTGGGCTGCGGCATAGCAGTGGGTGCAGGCCAGGTTGCATGCAGAGGTGACGTTCCAGACGGCCACCGGCTTCTTGTCGGCGGAAAACTGCAGCAGATGGCTGGGCAGCTTAGAGGAATGACGGCCGTAACGCAGGGGGTCGGACACTTCGACCTGGCCCATGTAGAGCTTGGAAATCCCGATCATGGATTCACCTTGTTTTCGTGGGTGGTTGGGAGGGGCGGCACAGCGGCGGTTGCAGCGGGCATGTCGCTGGTCAAGGGCTCGCGCACCGAAAAGGTGACTGGCGCGGAACCCACGACGAGACCGTTGGTGGTGGCGGCGGCGGCCCAGAGCGTGTAACGGCCGGTGCCGAGGCGCGACTGCGGCGGGCCTTTCTCGACGGTGGCCGAGCAGACGGGGGTCGCGGAGCAACCGAGACGCTTGTGGTCGAGAAACAGCGCGAGGAGACTGATGCCGACAGACGCATCGGCCTCGGCGCGCGCGGTCACAAAGGCGGGGCCGTCGATCACGCTGTCCGGAGCCGGCAACGTCACACGCACTTGCGGGATTGGGGCGCCGTCGGTCGAAACGCGGAATGTGACAGATATGTTTTTTTCGTGAAAGCGGCGATCGGCCGAGGTGGTCGTCACGACGACCGGCAAGATGCCTTTGGCGTAGTCGGCGGCGGTCGGCGCGAGTTGGACAGGGCTGCCGCTGTCGTTGTCGGGTGAGAAATAGATCTCTTGTGTGAATCGGCCGTTCTGCGCGATGCGGGCGCACACGATTTCACTGGGGCGCGTGGTCGGACGCAGCAGCACGGTATAACCGGTACTGGGCGAAACCGCTGTGCGGTCAAAAACCAATGATCCCGGCGAATGATCGTCGAGATTGAGCAGGAAGGGACGCAGATCGTTTGCGCCATCGATCCCTTTGTCTTCGGACTGGACGCTGGCCATCATATGGAAAAAAAGCGAGGGCGTGTTCGTGGCAGGCAAGACACGGATGGTTTGTTCGATGTCGAAGTTGTCCGGTGTGAAGACCAGCGACTCGCGCGAGAGTTGGGCGACACCCGGGATGTCGGTGGCGCAGAAGACACGGGCCTCGCGTGTGGGGCGATCCCGTAACCGGATGCCGACGAACCCGGGCCTGTCGGTGTCGATGCGGTAGGTGCCGCTGCTCATGAGGATGGCGTTGACCGGTTCACGCAGTGTGGCGAGTTGGCGCATGGTGTCGAAGCCGATGCGGGCGCAGCGGTCATGCAGGCCGAGCGGGTGGTCGGCGTTGGCGTGCCGCGGCTTCGCCTTTTCGGGAGGCGGCACATAACGGTCCGTCACCGTGGTGTAGAGCATGTTGGCGAGCATGTAGGTCAACCAGTCGTTGACGCGTCCGGGGTGGGGCGGCCGGACAAGAGAGGCGTCGGTCTGGTAGGCGCGGGCCCAGGCGAGCGGATAGGGGATAAAGGCCATGCCGCGTGCTTTGGCGAATTCATAACCTTCGATCAGGATGGTTTCAAGGCGGCGCAGGGTGGCGAGTCCGTCCGGGTCGTCTGCCGGTGTGCGGCAGAAGACGGCCGTGCAGGGGGGCGGCTGATTGGTAGGGGGCTGGCTCAGCGATGTGTAGAGCTGGGGATCGGCGTAAAGGCTCATCTGTTGCATGTCGCCGTACACGAGGTCAAAGGCCGAAGCATAACGGTCAAAACCGTCGGAATACCAGTCGGCGGGCGTTTTCCAGAACCACTCCTGGAAAGCGGAGTCCAGGATGAACAGAAGGTTTTGGCGCAGGGGATCATCGGAGACGGTGTTGGGCACATAGATTTTGAGCCGGTGTTTGATGCGCGGCTCGATGCGCACGACACCCGAAAAGGGGCCGCTGTAGTGACGGGTCGTGCGCGCGATCGAGACCGCATCGCGCGCGGAGAGTGCGAGCGCTTCGGTGGTGCGCCGGGTGGTCCAGTAGGTTTCGAGTGCTCCCTTGGGGATGCGCCCGCCCACGAGTTGGATATAGACGGTGGCGGCGGTCAGGTAGGCGCAGGCGCGGGCGCGTACCGGCGAGGTGCCGGGCAGACGGTTGCGGGCCAGGGTTTCTTGCCAAGCAAAGGCGGCAGGCACCACTTCCACGCCGCAACCGTCACCGACACGGTAGACCGTCTCTGCGATGGCGGGCAGGCGTTTATCGCGGAATGAGGTGCCGGGTTTGCTCATGACGGCCAGTGCCGTGCGCAGTCCGGCCGTGCGCGCCTGCGCATTGATCGCGCGGACGCCCTCGAAAAAGAACTCGGGATAGTCACTGACGCAAGCCTCGTGTTCCGCGAGCACGAGCAGGTCATACCCGCCGCTGAAAAGTTGCGCACGCTCGGCCTGGGTGTCCGGATGGTACCACCAGCCCATCAATGTGCGGGTGAGTGTGACCGGTACGAACGCGACCCGCACCGGCTTGCCGGGCTTGGCGGCTTTGAGCATGCTTTCGAGATCGGAACAGATATCGGCGGCGTCAATCCCGCCGGCCTGCTGCGGCGTGGAGAGCCATGCCACGCGGATGAAGCCGTCGGCGTTGCGGTCGAGGTCAGACACTGATGCCTGTGACGGGCGCGGAGCAACCGTAGCCGCCAGCGCGGCCAGCCATCCGATGATCGGTATCCACAGCCGCTGGGTCATCGTGCTCCTGCCGCAGCCGGACGCACGGGGCCGGCCTTCGAAAGGGGTTTGCCGATAATCCGCAGCAGGGTGGTTTCCAGAAGAAACATTTCGGGCAGCGCGCACGACACGAGCTTTTCGCGCAGATCCAAGATGCGGTAGCGCGCCACGCGGAGTTCCTGAAGCGTAAAGTTGAGGGCGTGGGGCAGCTTCTTCTTCAACGCCCACGTCCCGGTTGCGGTCGGGTTGACCGGCAACGCCTGCAGCAGCGCGGCCGCTTCGGGCGGCAGGTTCTTGCTCCAGCCGCAAGCGCCGCCCGTGCCGCCATAGACCCATTTGCGGTCATGGGCCTCGCGCAGAATCAGCAGATCGCGCACCGTTTTTTCAAGCATCGAGGCGAGCATGACGCCGATGCCGCGCTGGCCGCTCAAGCGCTTGAGGGTCGTGAGGACGCCCAAGGCGTTGCGTTCGCCAAAGGCGTCGAGTAGATCCCAGGCCTCCGCCTCGCGGCCGATGGAGGTGATCTCGCGCACGTCGTTCACGGTGACACGCTGATTGGCCCCCACGTAGAGCCGCAGCTTCTCGATCTCGCTCACCAAGAGCCGCGTGTCGCAGCCGACGCGCGTCAGAAATTCGGTGCGTGCGGCCGCATCAACGGTGAGTCCCGCCTGAGCGAACAGGTCGTCTGCACGTTTCCCGGCCAGTTCTTCAAGTTCCCATGCCTTGAGGCCGTTCCCGAAGTCCTGCACCACGCCGTGCTGCTGGCAGGTTTTGAAAAAAATGGAGCTACGCAACACTTTGGTCGTCGTGATGATCAAAGACTGTCCTTCGAGCAGGCCGCCTTTCAGCCAGGCGACGAGCTTCTGGACGGCCTCTTTGGCGGCGATCGATTCGGAGCTGCGTCCGTTGCCAGGAAGAAAGGTCACATCGCGGAACCAGGTGACTTTGGTGGATCCGAAAAAGCCGGGTGTCTGCACCGATTCCAGACAGGCGTCCACGGCCTTGCTGATCTCATCGGAAGTGTCGCGGTGGCCATCCACGGTCTCGACGCCAAACGCGCGATCTGACTCCGGTACGAGTTGGTTGATCCTCTCGCGCGCAGCCATATCGACGAGATAATCGTCGTCACCGCAAATAAGACACAGTTTCCCTTCCATAGGCCCACCAGTATAGTGAATGCCGTCGCGGTTGGCGAGACGCCAATCTCATTTTCGCGGGGATATTCGCACGGCCATTGGGATGACGAAAGGCAGGCGGGCGTCTTTGACAAACCAGCGCGTGCCTTCGATGGTGACCTCGGCACCGATGTGCGGCCCGTAGGCGAGTTCCGGAGCCAACAGGTTGCAGAGGGGGACGGCATCGCCGTCCGGCTCACGGGCCACGAGACAGAAGGGGGCGGAGATCGGGTCGATCCCGCCCCAGTCCAAGGTGCCGCGCAAGGTGACACGTTCGCCTTGGACGGCGGTCTCATCCAGCACGAACCCGGCCAGTTCCGGAGGACGATGCACGACTCGGGGCGGTGTTGCAGGAGGCATGGGATCGGGGAAGCCCGGATCGGACGGTGCGGCGGGATCAGACGGTTGCGCAGGCGGCTCGGACAATGCATTGAGCAGTGCGCGGTAAAGGTCGGTCGATGCCTGCGGCGCATCGGGCTCGCGGGGCCATTCAGCCAGCGGCTCGACCTGGTCGCGCAAGACCCAAAATGTCATGTTGGTGGGCGGGGCGATCTTGAGCCAGTCACCATACATGCCGCGTACCTGAACGGCCGTGCCGCGGTCAAGACTGGCAAGCGGGCGGAAGGCCGGGCCCGCGCCGGAGCGCACCAGACTCTTGTCGGCCAGCACCTTGCCGTCGCGGACGAGATCGCGGTAGATCCACACCGCGACCGAGGAAGGCGCCTCGACCGGTGTCCAGGGGGCGTCAGTCAACTCGCCGACAACGGCGAGCACCGACCCGGCGGGCAGCCAGGCAACCGCCTCGAGCGGTGAGTTGGTCGAGGCATAGAGCGCGAGACGCCCTTGGATGCCGCGCACGCTGCTGCCGCCAACCGCTTCGGCAAAGACCATCGTTCCGGCGGCCAACGCCGGCAAAAGCAACGGCAGGAACGCATGCCGTGAACGGGACGTGCGGAGTACCACGGTTCTCTCCCAAAGACCACGTTGCGATCAGCCTTTAAATCAAAACAGAAAAACCGCCCGCGTACGAATCCCCCGCGGGATGCCGGTACACAAGCGGTTGCAGACAAAAAAACGTGAAATCCGTTGGCGCGCTTACGCTTCCGGTTTGGTCTTGCGCAGACCCAACCCGCGATCGCCGTCTTTCCACTGGCCGCGCTTTTTCAGCAGGTTGACCCGCTCGAAGCGTTTCAACACATTGCGCTTTGCCGTAATCTTGCCCGAACCCTTCAAGCTGCTATGCTGACTCATGTGACCTTCTTCTCCTCTTCGCGACCGCTCTGGTCTGCCGGATGTGAGGGAATCACAATAGCAAAACCGGGCGGCTTTTCAACCGCAAATTTTTTGGTCAAGCGGGCCTCAAACTGACAAGCTCAAACTTGTCCTTGCCGCAAAGGCGGCACAAAGGTAAATTGATCGCTCACCGAATGAATGATTTTGGGAAGACTCCTTATGATCAATAAGCTGTTTTTGGGCGACTCCCGTGAGGGTGCTTTTTTCCGTCGGGTGGATTGGACGGCCTTCTGGACCGCAACGCTGATTTCGTTTTTGGTTTACTTCTTTACGTTGGGGCCGTCGGTGACGCTGGAGGACTCCGGCGAGCTGGCGGTTGCGGGCGATCATCTGGGTGTGCCGCATCCGCCCGGCTATCCGATCTGGACGATGTGTGCCTTTGTGTTTGCGCGCCTCTTCAGTTGGGTGACCTATCAGGGGCAGCCGACGCCAGCGTGGAGCATCTCGCTGATGTCGGCGTTCTTTGCCGCGCTGGCGGCCGGCTTCACGGCGATGTTGATCACGCGTTCGGCAACCGACATGCTGCGTGACGCGCATGACGGTGAGGAGGATTTCGATCCGGCTCAGAGCAATGTGCTGTGCTGGGTGGGCGGCGTCGGCGGCAGTCTGGTCTTTGCCTTCAGCCCGGTCATGTGGTCGCAGGCCACGATCGTGGAGGTGTACACGCTGAACGCCTTCTTCCTGATGTGGATCTTCCTGTTGACCTATCGCTGGATGCGGCGTCCATCTGACAAAATTTTGTGGTTGACCGCCTTTGTTTTCGGGCTTGGCCTCACCAACTATCAGGTGCTGTTGCTGGCGGCGCTGCCGCTGGTGGTCATGATCTTCCTGCGTGACCTCGCCCTGTTCCGCGATTTCCTCATGGTCGGCATTCCGATCTTGCTGAGTGCGCATGTGTTGCAGATAGGCGCGATGATGCCCGCTCAGCCCGGCATGGCGGGGCCCGCCTACGCGAAGGTGACGCCAGGCGCGTTGAATGCGGTAATGGTGCCCTCTCTGTCGCTGCTGGTGGCGGGCGCGGTGTGTGTGTTCTTGGGATTGATCGCGGCGCTGTTCCTGAAGGGCTGCGCGACCGGCGGAGCAACGAAAGGGCGTTTCGCGTTTCTCAAGAGTGTGGCGCCGCAAGGCGGCGCGATCGGCGCGGGTCTGACGGCCTTCGGCGCGTTACTGGTCTTCTTCTCGATGGGGGCGGCGAAGACCGGCGTGAAGGCGGCGACCGACCTGCCGCTGTTTGAGTCCTCGGTCTACACCAGTGTGGCGGGGCTGATCCTGTTGGTGCTCGCGCTCTGCATCGGTGGCGCGTATGCGTACCGTGACCGGCTCAACGATAAGGCGGTGCTGGCCTGGTTGATCCCGGCGTGCGCGATGCTGCTGATCCTCTTTTTCAGGCTTTCCGCCATCAAAGGCACTGTGTTGCCACCAGGCTACATGGGACAGCCATTTGATTGGGCGCTGCCGTCGGTTGCGCTGATGGGTGGGCTGGCGGTGCTCTTTCTGCTGGGGGCGACCGTGCCGCGGGGCCTCTTCTACGCGATTCCCGTGGCGGCGGTGCAGATCTCCGTGTTTGTGCTGTTGCGCAAGGGCGGCATGAACGGTCTGACGCACCCGACCTCCTGGTGGTTCTGGTGGGGCGCACTCTGGAATTTCGTCATCATCGGGCTGGCGTGGCTGACCCTGCCGCACGGGCGCAGCGTCGCGCTGACCACGCTCTGCGCCGAGTTGGGCGTGTCGTTCTACATTTACATGCCGATTGTCTCGGACCTGCGCAATCCGCCCATGAACTGGGGCTACCCGCGCACGTGGGAAGGGTTCAAGCACGCCATCACGCGCGGCCAGTATGAGAAGCTGGCGCCCTCCGATGTTTTCACCAAGAAGTTCCTCTTCCAGCTCGGCACCTACTTTACCGACCTGCGCGTGCAGTTCACCCTGATCGCGGCCACGCTGGGCTTCATCCCCTTCACGCTCTGGAGCTTCAAAATCGGCGGACGACGTATCCGCGCCTTGTATGTGGCGAGTGCGTTCTATCTGCTGACCTGTGTGGTGGTGCTGCTTTCCGAAGTTATGGGCGGCGAGCCGGTGTTGCGTCTCGACAAACTCTTTATCGCGGCCATCCTGCTACTGTTACTGGTCGGCACCACTACGATCATGTTCCGCCAGATCGAAGAGTTCGCGCGCCGTACTTGGCGGGCGCACAATCTTTCGGAGGGGCTGACAGCCGGCATCACGCTGGCGGGCATAGCGGCGGGCGTCGGACTTTTCGTGGCCAAAGGCATCCTCAGCATGATGAGCGGGCCGGGCATTGTGCCGGGTATCGGCGCCAAGGTCGGTGCGCTGGCTTTGGCGCTGGTTATCCTGGCGGCGGTCGGCACCGGCTGGTTCTTTTTCCGCCGGTGGGCCGAACGGCAGGTCGACTTCCGCTCGGACATGGATATGGTCACACAGCAGTGGCTCATCTCCACGACAGCCGGTTTCTTGGTCATGAGCGTGTTGCTCGTGGTGCTCGCCAACATCAAGGGCGACCTGCAGGACATGTTCATCCAGAAAGTGAAGTTCATCAGCTCGCACGGCCTCTTTGCGATCTGGATCGGTTACGGCCTCGTTTTCGGTCTGTCGGTCGGCAACCGCCTGCTGAAGACTTTGGTCAAGCGCGGTACGTTGCCTGCGGCTTTGCTGAAGCCGTTGCGCACCGGCATGCTGTGCGCGGGACTGTTGGTCGCGGCCATCCCGATCTACGAGAACTACACCAACGAGTATCTGGTCTTTTCGATGAGCGGCGCGGAACAGAACGGCCACGATTTCGGCTGGCAGTTCGGCAATTACCAGTTGCGCGGCGCGGACGCGATCACGGAGGAGCTGGATGCCGACGAGGAGCCGCTGCCCAACCCGCTCTACCCGCCAGAAATGGAGCCCAACGCCATCTTTTTCGGCGGCACGGATCCCGGGCGCTTTGTGCCCACCTACATGATCTACTCGGCGCGGGTGCGGCCCGACGTTTTCCTGATCACGCAGAACGCGCTGGCCGACAACACCTACATGAACACCATGCGCGACCTGTACGGCAATCCTATCTGGATTCCGACGCCGGACGACAGCGCGCGCGCCTTTCAGATTTATGTCGATGAGGTGCAGGCAGGCAAGCGCCCCAAGAACGCCGATCTGACGATCGAGAACGGCCGCGTGCAGGTGAGCGGTGCGCTGGGCGTGATGGAGATCAACGGCATCCTGTGCGACATGATCTTCCAGAAGAACAAGGCGCGTCACGCTTTCTATATCGAAGAGAGCTACGTCATCAACTGGATGTTCCCGTATCTCACGCCGCACGGGCTGATCATGAAGATCAACTCCGAGCGGACGCCGATCGAGCGTACGAACATGCAGGACGATATGATGTTCTGGGATTGGTACACGCGCCACCTGCTGCGCTCTCCGATGTTCCGGCGCGACCTGCCGGCCCAGAAGTCGTTCTCCAAGTTGCGCAGCGCGATCGCCGGTCTTTATGCGGCACGCGGCATGCTGGTCGAAAGCGAGCGGGCGTTCCAGGAGGCGCGGACGCTCTATCCGGTCAGCCCGGAGGCCAATTTCCGCCTGGTCCAAGAGGTGTTGCTGCGCCAGGCGCGCTACGACGAGGCGATCGACATTCTCGATGAGTACAACCGGCGCGACCCGAACAACGGGCGCGGCTTCGATTTCGTCTCGTTCATTCGCCGCGTGCGCGCGACCGAGGCCAAAGTGCGCGACCTGACCGCCAAAGCGCAGGCCAACAAGCAGCTCTCACCGGAAGACGCCTTTGAACTGGCCATGGCCTACCGCGAGCTGGGGCAAAACGAACCGGCCGCTTCCTATCTCAACCAACTGGCGGTCCTGCCCAATCTCCCGGTCGAGCGGCTGCTCGAAATCGGCGCGTTGCTCGGCAGCCTCAAGAAGCATGAAGATGCTGCCAAGGTGATGGATAACGTGATGGCGCGCCTGCCGGCCAACCTCCCGCCTGAACAGCTCATGGAGATCGTGCGGGTGTACGGCGATGCTGGCCAGCCGGACAAGATGATCGTACCGCTTTCGCGTTATCTGCAGATCCGCCCGAATGATTGGAACGCATGGATCGACATGGCGACACTCAGCGCGTTGCGCCAGCAGCAGCAACAGATGCAATACGCGTTGCGTAAGGCGCTGGAACTGGGCAAAGGGCAGGCGATGCAGCGGATTCAGGAGAACGGTGTGCTGCGTCAGGTTGCAGGGCCGATTTTGCAGCAGATGATGCAGCAGGGGCCGGTCGGGCTGCCGGGCCTGGGGCCGCGAGGGCAGTGAGATGACGCATACCCTGTCACGCGCGTTGGGCTGGTCCGTCGCCGCTGCGATCATTGCCGGTGCCGCTGTGCTGCGACTGCCGCGCCTCGACCAGCGTCCAATGCACGGTGACGAGGCCAACCAGGCGGTAAGGACGGGGCTGCTGCTGGACCAGGGCTTTTACCACTACGATCCTGCCGATCATCACGGTCCAACGCTCTATTTCGCGGCCTGGCCGTTCTGCCGCGTGACGGCGCGAACTTTCGCTGAAACAACCGAATGGAACTACCGTCTGGTGCCGGTGACGTTCAGCCTGCTCACACTGCTGATGATGCTGGGGCTGGGTTCACGTGAGAGCGGCCACGGTCTGTTCGCCAGCCGGGCAGGAATCTACAGCGCTGCGCTCCTCACCGCCGCATCACCGGCGATGACCTACTATAGTCGCTTCTTCATTCAGGAATCGATGCTGCTCACCTTCCTGACCGGCATGCTGCTGTGCGCCATGCGCTACGCCGCCGCGCACAGCAGCCTAGAGGCCAGAGGTCAGAGGTCAGAGGTCAGCAACCAGCAACCAGCAACCAGGAACCAGCAACCTGTAACCCTCCTCTGGGCTGCTGGCTTCGGCGCGTTTGCGGGGCTGGCCGCCGCGACCAAAGAGACGGCGGTGCTTTCGTTCGCCGCGGCGGCGGTGGCGCTGGTCGTGGCTTGCGGCTTCGGTCGTTTGTGGCGCATGTGGCGTACCCGCGACGCGCTGGTGGCGGTCGGTGCGGCCGCGTTCGTGGCCGTGCTCTTCTACTCCTCGTTCTTCACTTACTGGTGCGGCGTTTACGACGCGCTCTTTTCAACTTTCCAGACCTATCACACGCGGGCCACGGCGGTGCCTGAACATCAGCATCCCTGGGATTTTTATCTCAAGATCATCTTCTGGTTCAAGTACGGGCGCGGCCCCGTGTGGAGCGAAGCCGGCTTGCTGCTGCCGGCCGCGCTGGCGGTCGGTCTTGCCTTCCTGCCGTTCCGGCGACCAAGCGCGGTGGACGCGGGAACCCGGACGCGCCGGCGCTGGTTGCGTTTTCTGTCGGTCTATACGCTGGCCCTGACGGCGCTCTACAGTGCGATCCCCTACAAGACACCATGGTGTGCGCTCTCGTTCCTGCACGGTTTCATCCTGCTCGCCGGAGCGGGTGTCGACGCATGCTGGATGGCCTGCTCGCGGAGGACAGACACCGCAGGATCTGAATCGGTCTTCGCGCCGTTGCGCCTGTGCGGGAAGCTGGCTGTCGTGCTGCTCGTCGCCGCACTGGTCTGGCGGCATGCGGCGCAGGCGCGCCGCGCCTGTTTCAAAATGCCGGCCGATCCGCGCAACCCATACGTCTACGCGCATACCGGCAGCGACGCGATGAACCTGGTGGCCGAGATCGAACGTGCCGCGCGGCACGCAGAGGGAACCGACACCCTGATCGCGCTGGCGGTGCCCACGCCCGACACCTGGCCGCTGCCGTGGTATCTGCGCAAATACCGCAACGTAGGATATTGGACTCGCGTCGTCGATATCCCGGCCGATCTGCAGCCGACCGTGGTGGTTGCCGCCGCCGATCAGGGTGATGCGGCTGACGAGCGTTTCGGGCGCGGCAAGCGTGCTTCCTTTTTCGGTATCCGCCCCGGTGTGCTTCTGAACCTGTTTGTGCCTGAAAAGTGACGATGTTTGGGTTGATGGGGGAAGGCGCGGGAATAGACGTGTACGGATAATGCCGGAGAAACGAGACTGGATCTTCTGAAAGGTGAAATGGGGTTGTATGATGTTGTTTAATCAGTCTGGGTCAGGTGTCAGGGGGAAAAAGCGTTTTCAGCTCGGCATGTTCGGCAAGGTCGTCTTAGCGATTCTCTGCGGTGTGATACTCGGTTTGGCGCTATGCGGTGCGGGGGTTTACGGTACGGTCGGTTTGCGCCTGATGAAGACCTTCAACATCCTGTTCGCGCAGGTGTTGAAGTTCATCGTGCCGCTCTTGATTCTCGGACTCGTGACACCCTCCATTGCCAGCGCGGGTCGGGGAGCGGGACGGCTGTTGCTGATCGTTATGGTTTTTTCCTATCTTTCGACGTGTGCGGCTGCGTTTTTCGGCTATCTAGCGGGCGGGTGTCTGTTGCCGAATTATGTCGTGCAGGGATCTGTTGCCGCCGTTGAGAAGGGTTCCGAGATCCTGCCCTACGTCGAGATCAAGATCCCGCCGCTGTGCGATGTCCTGACGGCTCTGGCATTGGCGTTCATGATCGGAGTGGGTACGGTCGTGACCGGCTCGGATACGCTGAGACGGGGGTTCGAGGAGTTCGGTGAGATTGTCAAACTCACGATCATGAAGGTCATCATCCCGGGACTGCCGCTCTATATCATGACGATGATCGCCGAGATGGCAGCATCGGGGAAGATCGGCACGATGGCCGGGACGATGTTCAAGGTCATTGGAACAGGCTGGGCGTTAACGATTGTCTTTCTTGCGCTTCTTTATACGTTGGCGGGGATTGTCGCAAAGAAGAACCCCTTCGTGTGTCTCTGGAACATGGGGCCGGCTTACCTGACGGCACTCTCGGTTGCATCCTCATCGGCGGTGATTCCCGTGACTCTGGAGTGTTGCGGAAAGATTGGTATCTCACGAAACATCCGTGATTTTGTCATTCCCCTGTGCGCGAACGTACACATGGTGGGCAGCGCGATCAAGTTGATGGTCAGCACCCTCGCCGTCGTCATTATCTACGACCTTGACCTGTCCGTCGCCCAGGTCATTCATTTTATCCCCCTGTTCGCGATTGCGGCCGTGGCGGCACCAGGCGTGATGTGTGGGGTCTTGATGGCCTCGGTTGGCTTTGTGGAGTCTATCATGGGACTGACGCCCGAGCAGATTTCCGTGATGATGACGTTTTATATGGCGCTTGACGGATATGGCCCTGCGGCCAATGTGACCGGAGACGGTGCCATTGCGCTGGTCGCTGACCGTTTCTTCGGGGAGAAGGCGTGAGAAGGAGGCGACGCTGCCCGTATTCAATCTCACACACGAAGGACACCACGTAAGTGGTTGCCGGGTTCCGTGGCGTCGTCAGCGCGGTCCGTCAAATAGAAAAGACACCGTAGGTTTTTTTGAGGCGGTCAGATTTCCAGTGCCCGAAATTAAGTTGCGCGAAAGCCGGAATTCGGTATTCTATCTTCTGTGGAAGGGATTATTGCTATGAAATCTATAGTTGCGCCAATCGCTGTTCTGGGAACTGTTGCTGTTCTGGCTGATCCTGTAGGCGGGGCCGGCGAGTGGGAGTTCACCGGTGAAGCCCCCGACCAGCAGCTTACAGTGTTGTCCGGCGAGTGTACGATCGATGAAGCCATTGATGGCTGCAGCCAGGTGTACATCCTGGAAGGTGCGAAACTGACGCTGAATGTCGACGAACCATTTATCTCCCAGCCGGAACTGCACAACTTCGGCACCTTGGAGTTGAACGGATACTCCATTTCGGTCAGGAGGTTCGACAACACGATCGAGAGTAGCGCCATCCGGGGGAAGTTGCCGATGGTGGTCAATTCCTCCGAGGAACCTGTTTCCTTGCGGGTGACGGGCGGGGCAAGCTCTTGCTATTATACGGATCCATTCGCGAGAACCCTGGCAGGATAGACGTCGATTGTAAGCCCAGCCTGCGTCTGGTGGGGCCTGAAGGTTCATGCGCGGTTTCGTCGGTGACCAACGGAACCAGCGGGCAAATGCTCGCGCATTCGCGTCCTACGAACATAAGATTCGCGTTTCAGCCTCCCTCTGACCCAAGCTTGACACTGCGTGTTGCGGAAATTACCCTGACGTACAAGGGAGTGCCCATCCCGCATCAGGGTGACGTGGGTGTGTCCTCCTCCTATGGTTCCAATAATGGCGCCAAAGTGATAGATGGGCGCGCCGATACCTTCTGGCAGGCTGCCGATACTGGGGTTCAGGCAGCGACCCTATACGAGTTGAATTTTTATCCTGTGGATGGTTACAGAATCACGCCGACCAAGGTGGCCGACGGTCAGGATTTCAACCCAACGGGATGGGACGTCTATGTCTATCGTGCGCAGGAAGTCGGCTGGGTGAGGGTGGACTCGCAGCGCGATGTGGTCTGGCCAAGGGCGACGGTTGAAGGTAAAGATTCCCACGCCACAACCAATTTCTTCTTCTCTCGGGAACTGATGCCGGGGAGTGTGTTCGGCCCGGAAACAGATTTGGCGGTTCTCGGTACCGGGGCGCAATCTTTGCGTGTGACGACGGCCGAACCGTTGGTCGTAGGCCATCTCACGGCCAAAGGGAGCGTATCGCTTGAAAATGGCAGTACGCTTTCCGTGAAGTCTCTGAAGGATTTTAGCGGCCAGTTTGTGACAACTGCGGATGCGGGGTATCTCAAGCAGGCGAAGGTCGCGATCCGTGCCGAAGGGGGCGAGGAACAGGCCGTGCCGGTCACAGCCATCGCCACTAACCTCGCGGTCGTCAATGGCGGCACGGCGCCGGTCTCGCTGCTCCTGAACGATGGGGACCGCCAGTTCGGCCGTCTCGCAGACGGCGATTTCGGGGGCAAGCTCGGTGTCGTGAAACGCGGCTCGGGGACGTCGTGTCTGGCAACGGAAGACGCCGGCTACACGGGGCCGACGCGCGTCGAGGAAGGTACGCTCATGGTCGTTGGCGGGGGCTTGTCGGTCGGCACCGTCACGGCCAAGTACATACGGGTACGCCCGTTGGCGACTTATGGCACTTTGACGAGAGGGAGTGATTTTGTCGATCAGTACGGATTCAACTGGGCGATCGGCTATTTCCAGCTTTTGGATGAGGGCGGGAACCAGGTGAACATCTCTGCCGCCAGTGTGAGCGCGCCTTATGGGTTTATTAATAACGACAGTATAGCTGCCATGTGCGGTGATACAACCAAACGGTGCCTCATTAAAAACGGGGGAGATGTTGCGTCTGCTTTGCATCCCGTGACCATCTACTTGAGCACGGGGATCACCTTTGCCGGATATCTGTGGTGCCCGGATCTGAATAGCCCCAGCGCGGTGGAGACGCGCAACCCGGTGGAACTGGAGATCGCGGTTTCCGATGACAATGAGAATTGGACGGTGGTCGACGTGTCATACTTCCCGCACTCCGGCGGCGATTGGCATACGGTCGAAAAATCGATCGTTCGTGGCCCCGCTGCGCTTTCGGGCTTGCGTCCCGCACGGGCTGGCTCCATTCTCAAAACGCTTCCTCAGTCGCTTCTGGCCGATCCGCCCAATCCCCGCCAGACGTTTGCCAAGCTGAAGTCAAAGATCTTCCAGTTCGAAGTCTTTGAGACGAACAACCCGGAAGCGAGCGAAGATAGCTATGGATGGCACATTGCGGAGCTGTCGCTATACAGGGATGGCCAGAGAATGGAGTGGCCGGCGGGAACGACTATTACCTGCGCCGGCGCGACGGTGAATGTGAACAACAATTCAAGGCTGACGAACATCTGCAACAATGTGGTCTGGGAACCCAGTGAGGGTGGGGACACAACAATGCGTGAGGGGTGCTTCGTTCAGGGCTATCCCAGCTATGTGACCATCACCACGCCGGAGGAGATCGCGTTCGACGCCTATTCGTTCCATTCGTCGGCCAATACAGTATTTTGCAGGGCCCGTATCCCCAGTTGCTGGCGTCTGCGGATCAGGAGCTCTCCGTCTGCCGACTGGTACATTGCCGATGCGCATACGGATTTCCGTGAAGGCAAGGAATATCCTGTCATCACCAAAGCCTATCAGGAAATCGGCCCGTTCTATGTCGGGGATAAATTCCCGCTACTGGACATGGGGGCCTGCAATGTGTTGGGCGACGAGTCTCCGGTCACCATCGCCGCTGGTGCGACTTTGAAGATTGCCTCCGCTTATGAAAAGATGGGGCCGATCTCGGGTGCCGGAACGCTCGTGCTGGATTGGGCTACGACCGCCGAGATCAATGCCTGCGCTCCCGCGACTTTCTCGGGAAAGGTCGAGCACTACGGCAGGAAGGGCACCTTGGCCGTGACGGGGGCCGCTGTCCAAACCTTTGACAATGTCGACCTCTCGGGTGTGGCGACGCTCGAGCTGAATGGCGGTGCGCTCGTGGGGACGGCTTCCGCCGGTGGCGACCTCGCCGTACAGTTCAATGGCGGCGCGTATAACGGCACGATAACGGTGCCTGGTGCGCTGTCGGTGACTGGCACGATGAAGATTGCCGTACCGGAGAATGTGGTGAGTGGATATCGCCGCACGCTCTTCACTTACGAGTCGATAGACGATGCTTCGAAGGAAATCCTGCGGTCGGCATCAGCCGATAATCCCGAATCGCTTCCCCAAGGCTTCAGGATGCTTGTGACGGCCAAAGAGACCGAATGCACCGTCTCCATCGCCGCTCTGGGCACGCTCGTCATCTTCCGCTAGAGCTTGACCCCTGCCGATCCCTCTCCCCAAAGAGTCCCCACTTGCGGCTCGATCCCTTTCGATCTGATTCGGCCTTCGACGTTCTGCGCCGAGATCAGGGATTGATCGTTCACTCCGGGGGGCTGATCTGCTACAATCGCGGGCATTTACGGAGAAAGGCGCATCATGTTTCAACCGGTTTCCAACAAGTCAGATTTTCCCGCGATGGAGCGCGAGATCCTCGCGTTTTGGGAGGCGAACGGCACATTTAAGAAGAGTCTTGCCAAGAACCGCGGGAAGGACGATTACGTGTTTTATGACGGGCCGCCCTTCGCGACTGGCCTGCCGCATTATGGGCATCTGCTGGCGGGCACCATCAAAGATATCGTGCCGCGCTACCAGACGATGCGCGGCCACCATGTGGAGCGGCGCTTCGGCTGGGATTGCCACGGGCTGCCGATCGAGGCGCTGGCCCAGGAGGCGCTGGGGGTCAGCGGTGCGCATGAGATCCGCCAACTCGGCGTGGCCAAGTTTAACGAGCAGTGCCGCTCGATGGTGCTCACCTACGTCAACGAGTGGCGCAAGACAGTCACGCGCATGGGACGCTGGGTGGATTTCGATAACGACTACAAGACCATGGACCCCTCGTTCATGGAGAGCATCTGGTGGGTCTTCAAACAACTGTGGGATCAAGGCCGCGTCTACAAGTCCTACCGCATCATGCCCTACAGTTGGAAGCTCAGCACCCCGCTCAGCAATTTCGAGGCGGGCAGCAACTACAAGGATGTGCAGGATCCCGCGATCACGGTCCGCGCCAAGGTGCTGACCGGCGCCGATCCGGCCTGGGGCGAAACCAGTCTGCTGATCTGGACCACCACGCCGTGGACATTGCCCGAAAACCTGGCGATCTGCGCCGGCCCGGACATCGATTACGTGGCGGTGCGCGATGTCGCCGGCGGCATGTGTTTTGTGATGGCCGAGGCGCGCCTCTCCGCCTACTACAAGAAGGCGGAGGAGTATCAGGTGCTGGCGCGGCTCAAGGGGAGCGGCCTGAAGGGCTGGACCTACGAGCCGCTCTTCCCGTATTTTTCGGAATGTGCGTCCGAAGGGGCCTTCCGTGTGCTCAATGACGGCTTTGTCAGCACCGAGGACGGCACCGGCTTGGTCCACATTGCGCCGGCCTACGGCGAGGACGACTTCCGCGTCTGCCAAGAGGCGGGCATCACGGTCATCGCCGACCCGCTCGATGCCTCCTGTAATTTTACCGACAAGTTGCCTGAATATCAGGGCCGCTTCTGCAAGGATTGCGACAAGGATCTGATCAAACGCCTGAAACAAGAAGGCAAGCTGATTCATCAGACCACCATCGTGCACAGCTATCCGTTCTGCGACCGCACGGATACACCGCTGATCTATCGCGCGATCGAAGCGTGGTACGTCCGTGTCGAGGATCTGCACGAGCGGCTCACGCGCAACAACAGCACGGTGCACTGGATGCCGGATTATGTCGGCGACAAGCGGTTCGGCAATTGGCTGAACGAGGCGCGCGACTGGAACATCAGCCGCAACCGCTTCTGGGGGTCGTGTATCCCGGTCTGGATCAACGAGCAGGATCCGTCAGACATGATCTGCGTGGGTTCTGTCGCCGAGCTGGAGGCGCTGTCCGGGCAGCGCGTGACTGATCTGCATAAGCACTTCGTGGACGAGGTGGTGATCCGTCGCGACGGCAAAACCTACCGCCGCACACCTGAGGTGCTGGACTGCTGGTTCGAGTCGGGATCCATGCCGTACGCGCAGCAGCACTACCCCTTTGGGAAGTTAGGAGTGAGGAGTGAGGAGTCAGGAGTTAAGGAGGAGGGAGAAGGGAAGCAGCAGGAGATCTCCAAGTTTTTCCCGGCGGACTTCATTGCGGAGGGGTTGGATCAGACGCGTGGCTGGTTCTACACGCTGATGGTGCTGGGCACCTGTCTCTTCGACCGCTCGCCGTTCAAGAATGTGGTGGTGAATGGTCTGGTGCTGGCCGAGGACGGCAAGAAGATGTCCAAGCGCCTGAAGAACTATCCGGATCCCACGCATATTCTCGATGTTTACGGAGCGGACGCGCTACGCCTCTACATGATCTATTCGCCGGTGGTGCGCGCCGAAAACCTGCGCTTTTCCGAAAACGGCGTGAAGCAGATTCTGCGCGACCTGCTGATCCCCTGGTGGAACGCCTACAGCTTTTTTGTGACCTACGCCAATGTGGACGGCTTCCACGACGAGGAGCTGGTGACGCCGTCGAGCCCGAATGTGCTCGACCGCTGGATCGTCAGCTCGCTGGAGACGCTGGTGCAGGACGTGACCGACGCGATGGACAACTATGACCTGCAGCGCTCGGTGCGTCCCTTTGTGAGTTTTGTGGAGGATCTGACCAACTGGTACATCCGCCGCAGCCGCCGGCGTTTCTGGAAATCGCAGAATGACGATGACAAGACGCACGCCTACCGCACGCTGCGGTATGTGCTGGTGCAGCTCTGCAAAGTGGCCGCGCCCTTCACGCCGTTCATCAGCGAGGCTATCTACCGTAACCTCAAAGGCGCGTCGATGCCGGAATCGGTGCATCTGTGCGACTTCCCGACCGCCAACGCGTCGGCGCGTGACGCGGCGCTCGAGCGCAGCATGGCGCTGGTGCAGACCGTGGTGAAGCTCGGTCGCCAGCTCCGCACAGAGAACGACCTCAAGGTGCGTCAGCCGCTGGCGGTGCTCCACATCGTGTCGGCCAATCCCGAGATCCGCACGATGCTGGAAGGCTTCGAGGATCTGATCACGGACGAGCTCAACATCAAGACGGTCGCGTTCGGCAGCGATGAAACAGCCATGGCCGACGTGTCGGTCAAAGCCGATTTCCGCAAGCTCGGCCCGAAGTTCGGCCCGGCCATGAAGACGGTGGCGGCGGAAATCGCGCGCCTCTCATCGGCGCGGGCGGCGGCTCTGGCCGCGAATCGTCCGGTGGCCATCGAGGTGGACGGCAAGCCCGTCGAACTGAGCGCCGACGATGTGGTCGTGCAGCGCACGCCCAAGGCCGGCATGGTGGTGGCGTCCGAGGGCGATGTGATCGTGGGCATCGAGACCGCGCTGACGCCGGCGCTCGTGCAGGAGGGCTTGGCACGCGAATTTGTCAGCCGTGTGCAGAACCTGCGCAAAGAGGCGGACTTCGAGGTGACGCAACGCATCGCGGTGACGGTCGCGTGCGACGATGAGGTCCGCGCAGCCATTGACGCCTTTGCCGATTATGCCAAGGCCGAGACGCTGTGCGAGTGCTTGACCTTCGGTACTGTCGAGGGTGAAGCCTGCGATCTCAACGGCCGTGCTGTACGGATTGCGGTGGAGGCGATCGAACAAAGCCCGGGCGGAGTGAGTTTTTAGCCAGGATTACAGGATTTACTGGATTATTTGGAGCGAAGCGCAGAGTGCGCATGCGTCGCATCCAGGCTTGGCGGAGAGACAGAAGTCGAGGTGGATCTGCAGCAGACCTTGCTGCAAGAGTCCGTTGTCGGCGTAAAGCGCGGGATTGTGGTCGCGTCCGAACAGATGCAGGGCGGTCAGGCGCATGGGTGCCGAAAGATCTTCGGGCGGCAGGTGGTCGAACACCCCGTCCGGCAGTGACTCCTCGGCTGCCGCAAAGGGCAGCAGCACGTTCGTGACGATGGCGGCCGCGCGCGAAGCGCCTAGCAGCGCGGTCTCTTTGGACTCCGGTGCCGACGTGAGGGTCAGGCGGCGATTCCAAAAAGGCCAGTCGCAGCGCGCGGTCAGGCAGTCGAGGGCCTGGGTGTGCCATGCTCTGCCGTCGGCGGCGGGCAGGCGGTCGAGCTCGTGGCGCACGGTGAACATGCCGCTGAAGAGGCTGGCGGCCGCCGCCAGGCGGCGCACCGGGGCGTTCTGCGGACGCAGATTGTGAAGACGCCACGTCACGTCTTCCGGCAGTTCGGCGGACGCCTCGCGCCACCAGAGATCCCACAGCGTGCGGATGAAGCGTTGGCTGTCGGGATCGGACGCGTCTTCGGGTTGCGGCAGCAGCCGGGCCGCGCCGAGCAGGCGGGCGTAGGCGGCCTCACGTGACACGCCGAGCGAGGCGACGGGCAACAGGCGCGCAAGCACACGGAAGGGCGTCTGGTTGTGCTTGTAGCCCAGCGCGGTCATGACCTCCTCATAAAAGATTTGATGGCGGTCGCCGGTCTGCGCCAGCCGGGCGCGCAGGCGCACCGCCTTGAGCTGGAGCCGGTAGTGGCCCGCGGCGGCGAGCAGGGCTCGGGCACGGTCAGGATCGTTCTTGAGCCGATCTTCGCACGGTCGCGGCGTGGCCGGCAGCGCGGCGTGCGGGTAGGCCTTCAGGTCGATGTCATCCAGCGAGAGGCCGGGCATGGCAGCGACCGGTTCCGCGAGCGCGAGCGGCAGGACGTGAGCGGGCAGGGAGCGGGGTGGTGGGCCGGCAAACCAGGTGACATGCGCCACGACGCGGTCATAGGCGGGGTCGTCCTGATGGCCGTGTGCGTCCCAGTCTGAGGGATGCACATGTACCTCGATGTCACCGCGCAGCCAGCGGTCGCCCGGCTGGACCAGGAGCGTGGCGTTGAGAAAGTCCGGCCCGGCCTCCAGATTCCACTCGCCCGGGCTGAGGACTCGGACCGTTTCACCGCCAGGCAAAGGGAAGCAAACCGGACGGTAGTGCTCGTCATACCAGAGGCACTGCAGGTGGCGCTCGGTCCAGTGGAAGCCGGAACGGTAGGGAACGCCGGCCTCGATCACAGCGGACGGCAGATCGGACCGCATCCGCGCATAGGCATCAGCGAGATGGAATGGCTCTGTCCGCATGGTGTTCTCCAGATGATTAACTTTCAACTTTCAACGCTCAACTCTCAAGGATAAACCATTGGGTTTTGGCAGTCATTCGCAGTTCTCCCCACTTGAGGTAAGATGAGAAGGCTGTTCTCCTTGTGAA
>DAOTKE010000002.1:0-57125 GCA_035449085.1 Kiritimatiellia bacterium
AGCAAATACGCATGGGTAAGGGCTGATTGCGCGGCCTATGGGATGCTAGTGTCTTGATCCAGATAAGGGTTGAGGGCCTCAGCGTCAACCTCGTCGGGATCTTGTCCTTCCGTACAGGCGTAACCCTTGATGAGGCGACCGTCTTCCGCCACGAACAAGGCGAGATGAACCGGCGTGGTGTCAGAGCCGGAAGAGCGGCACACGCCCCGGAGCATGTCGGCCAGGCGGCTGTCTTCCTCGGACGATCCATGTTCCGCGAGCCGCTTGGCCAGCAGACTCAGCCGCCTGAGTTCGGCATGCACAAGCCGTTTGATGTCGTCCCCGACCATCTGCATGCTCTCTTCGGTCTGGCGGATCATTTGAACCACAATGTACCGGCCGCCGACATAGACAGAGAAAAGCAGGACCAGCAACATCAGCCCCGTCATCAAGCTGAAGCGTGACCGGACACTGTTTAAAACAGAGGTTTCTTGGGAGGAACGCATGGGAAAAGAACGAGAGAGGGGCCTAGGATTCAACGAAAAACCTCACGAATGCATTTCAGTACGCAGGTTGCACAGGAGCAGGGGTTTCCATCGAGGAGGAGTTCAATGCGGCCGGCATCGCGAATAAACCGATTTCACTGATGCAGGGACAGGCTGCGGCCTGGATGATACGCAAACGTACGCGGTCGCTCTTGACTTTGGGGCCCCAGAAGAGTCGGCACGCGCCGATACTTTGACCCTTGGCGTACTCGCGCCAAGCGCCCTCCTGCCAAGTGTCGACCGCAAAGGCGTCCACGCGGTGGCCGAGCTTGATGTTTTCGCGCAGGCGGATCACATTGAATTCGGAGACGGCCGGCAGCGTGAGTGTCAGGATGGCGTTGGTCACGCCGTCGTCTGTCGACCAGAAACTGTACCGGTCTCCGTCAAGCACGCGCGACGGCGCATAGGTCGCGGGATCGCCCTGGTCCACTGCCAGTGCGGCACGCACGTGGTCGGCGGTGGCCACCGCGCCGCGCGCGAGGTCGTTCGCGAAGAGCGTGCGCAACAGGCCGCCGAACGCGTCCAGCGAACGGATGTCGGCTTCACACACCAGACCGTCGCGGTTGGGCGCCACGCCGAGGTTCATGCAGCCGCCCTTGCCGACGCTGTTGAAGTAGATCGCCATGAGCTGGGCCGGACTGCGCACGGTGGCGTCTTCGTTCGGGTGCCAGAACCATCCCTTGCGCAGCGGCACGTCGCACTCCGCCGGGATCCAAGCGATCCCGTCGCGATGGCCGGCCGGCCCTTCAATGTGATTCATGGAGTCACCGTTGGCCGGCCGTGCCGGATCGGTCTGGCCCTTGGGCGTGAAGGTGGCCCAGCACTCCTCGGCGGCGAAACCCTTCTCGTTCCCGACCCAGCGGCAGTCCGGCCCGACGTCTCCGAAGATACAGGCCGAGGGCTGAAGCTGGCGCACAAGCCCCCAGGTGGCTGGCCAGTCGTAGTAAGTGAAGCGGTCGATGTTGCGTTTTTCGCGGGCGCCGCCGTAGTAGCCGTCGCCGCCGTTGGCACCGTCGAACCAGACCTCGAACAGGGTGCCGTAGCGGGTGAGCAGCTCACGGAGCTGGCCGTGATAGATCGGCAGGTAGGCCGGTGTACCGTAGGCCGCGCTGTTGCGGTCCCAAGGCGAACAGTAGATGCCGAAGCGAAGGCCGTGCTTCTTGGCGGCATCGGCATACTCGCGCACAAGATCACCTTTGCCGCCGCGCCAGGGTGACCGCGAGATGTTGTGTTCGGTGGTCTGGGTAGGCCAGAGACAAAAGCCGTCGTGGTGCTTGGCCACCAGGATCACGCCGTTCATACCGCCGCGCTTGAGCGCTGCCATGACCTGTCCAGCATCGAAATGCGCCGGATTGAAGAGCGCGGGATCTTCCCCGCCGTAGCCCCACTCGCGGTCGGTGTAGGTGTTTAGGCCGTAGTGAACCAGTGCAAAGATTTCGGTCTCGTGCCAACGCAACTGGCGCTCGGACGGCACGGGGCCGTAGGGCGCAGGCGCATGGGTCTGCGCGGTCACGGGGGCGACGAGACAGGCCAGAAGCAGAGAGAGCGTCAGAAATCGGCTTTTCACATCATGGTCTCCTCGTGTTCAGACAGGCTACCGTAGCGTGACCGGCGTGGCGTCTTTCTCCCACCACGGTTGCGAGAGGAAGACGGTATCAAGGTCAGCGGCGAGGTTGATGACCGAACGTTGCGTCAGGTCGTCCTTGGAGCCGGGGTAGGCGTGCCAGTAGCAGCGCACGACCGGGAATCGGTTGCTGGGGTAAGCGGAGGGTGCGTTGGTCTGCGTGACATCGCCGTGAGCGAGCTGCCAGAGCTTGGCCTCCTGCCAGGAGACCTCGCCATTCTTGTCCGTGTCGAGCGCTGCCACCGTCGGCTTGCCGGCGAGATAGGACTTCCAGTCCCACATGGCGACTGCGCCGCTGAGTTCGTAGAGGAAACTGCTGTTGGCCTCATCGGTCTCGGCAGACTGCTGCCAAGTGTCGTAACGGTCGGGCACGCCACCTTCGCGGCCGCCGCTAGGGTCGGCAGCGGAGATGAGCGCGCCGACGGGGAGCAACCCTTCGACGATGAGCGAGGAGAGGCTGGTGGGCCAACGGCCGTCGTGCTTCGCCCGGTACGCCCGGATCGCGGTGCCGATGGTTTTGAGTTCGGCGGAGACAATGGCCATGCGTTCGACAGGCGCGAGCACAGCGCAGGCTTCTGGCGTCACGGCCGGCGCGACCGGCGCGGAGGCGACGTCAACATCGCGCACCGAGCGGCATCCCACCCATGCAGCGAACGCGACGAACAGTGCGAGCGGCAGCTTCATGGTTCCGATCCTCCTTTGGCGTTCCTAACAGCGGGCACACCCCCCCTGAACTAACACACTTCTGCCCCCCCAATACCCATGCACTCACGCACTAATGCACGAATGAACTCACAAAAGTCCTCATGCGATCCATCGCCTCCTTGAGCGGCTCCATACCCGTGGCGTAGGCGCAGCGCAGGAAACCCTCGCCGCAAGCGCCGAAAGCATCTCCCGGTACACACGCGACGTTATACTCGTTGAGCAGGCGCAGGGCGAACTCCTTGGAGGAGAGCCCGGTGCATTGGATCGACGGGAACACATAGAACGCACCACGCGGCATGAAACAGTCTAGCCCCATCCCGTTGAGCGAGGCAACAACGAAGTTGCGCCGCAGGTGGTAGGAGTCGCGCATTTCTGCGATCGCCTTGTCGCCATGACGTACCGCCTCGAGGCCAGCGGTCTGGCTGATCGACGAAGCGCACATCATGCCGAACTGGTGGATCTTCATCATGGCGTCGGTCAACGGTGCCGGGGCGCAGGCATAACCCAAACGGAAACCGGTCATCGACCACGCCTTGGAAAAGCCGTTGAGAAAGATCAGGCGGTCACGCAGGCGCGGGATGGCCGCCATGGAATGGCGCCCACCCTCGTAGGTCAGTTCCGAATAGACTTCGTCAGAGATCACCAGCAAGTTGTGGCGGATCGCGAAATCGGCCAGCGCCTCGGTGTCCGCGCGGTCAAGCGTGGCACCGGTGGGATTGTTCGGGAAATTGAGCAGCAGCACACGGGTGCGCGGCGTGACCTTTTTCTCCAGTTCCGCGACCGTCAGGCGGAAGTTGTCCTTGCGGAACGTCTCGACCGGCACCGGCACCCCATGGGCCATACGGATCAGCGGGGCGTACGCCACGAAGCAGGGCTCGTGGTAGAGCACCTCGTCGCCCGGCGAGAGGACGGCGCGGATCGCGAGGTCGAACGCCTCGCTGACGCCGACAGTCACGAGGATCTCGTGCTGCCAGTCATAGTCGCACTGGAACGACTGGCGCATGTACGCGGCCAGCGTCTGACGCAGTTCGGGGGTTCCGAGATTCGAGGTGTAACGCGTGGCGCCACGCTCAAGCGCCTCGATCGCCCGTTCGCGGATGTGCCACGGCGTCTGGAAGTCCGGTTCGCCGATACCCAGCGAGATCACGTCTTTGCGGCCGGCGACGATATCAAAGAAATCGCGGATGCCGGATTTGGGCAGGCTCCGCACGTGCGGAGCCACAAAATCAGGGGCAGACTTGGAGTCGGTCGTCATGGGGTTCACTTTCCATCAGGACGCCTTGGTCCTTATAGGTTTTCAGCATGAAATGGGTAGCCGTCGAGAGCACCCCGTCAAGCGGAGCGAGCCGGGCACTGACAAAATTCGCGACTTCCTGCAGGCTCGCACCCTTGACGAAGAGCAGCAGGTCATACGCGCCGGACATCAGGTACATCGACTCGACCTGGGGAAACTTGCTGATACGCGCCGCCACACGGTCAAAGCCGCCTTCGTGTTCCGGACGGATGCGCAACTCGATGACCGCGCGCACGTCATGGGTGTCGAGACGGTCGGTGTTGAGCAATGCCTGGAAACCACGAATCACGCCCTCCTGTTCATAGGCGGCAATACGCGCGCGCACTTCCTGCTCGCTGATACCGAGCAGCTTGGCGAGTGTCGCGTCTGATTCGCGGGCGTTTTTTTTCAATAGCTCTAGCAGGGCATCCATGGCCATTCACCTTCCTGTTTGATAATAGTCCTCAGTGTAGCGTAAACAGGGTGCTTAGGCAAAACTATTAGAGCACTTCGACCTGATCGATTTCAGCGGTCACCGAAATCGCTTGCCCGATCATTTCAACGTTCAATACAACTTTCAGTGTACCGGCCAGCCGTGCGACACGCCCCTCCACCCCCTGGAACGGACCGTCGATGATGCGCACCAGACGTCCCGCAGTCAGCGGCTTAGCCGACTCGAGCGCCGGATTGACGCGTAGCGCACGCCGGACCATCACCAGATCGCGCAGCATCCGGCGCGGGGACTCCGGCGCCAGGATACGCACGAGCAGGTTGGTCTGGAGCAACGCGAGACGCTGGCCGGATATGACACGGGCGAAGACGTAACCCGGGAATACCGGCAGACGGACAGTGATTTTGCGGCGTTGCGCGACGCGCGTTTTTTCGCGTAACGGCAGATAATACGAGATCCCGTAGAGTTGGCAGTATTCGGCGATCTTCTTCTCTGTCCGGGGTTTTACGAAAAGAACCTTCCAGTGTTGCATACACATCCCATCATAGGCTGAAAGAGCGGGGTGGGCAATAGGGGAATCGCGAATCCGGACTTGTATTCCTGCTTGGGATCGGGTTTAATTCCTCAATCTTCGATTCTTATCAGGTGTCAAGTCAACGCAACACGTTCAACGCCGGCCGATGGACGCTGGGGCGGAAGGTGAGGAGTGGAACCGATGCGAATGTCTATTCGTGCGTGGGCGGTGGCCGTCGTATTCACGGCTGCTTGTGTGATGGGTGCCGATACCCTGGTGAAAGATGTGTCGGTCCGCGTGCTGGACCAGTTCGGAACCGACGCGACGGACGTTTTGTCTTTCTGTAGTACGCAACCTGGCACTGATCTGTCACAAGAGGCGCTCAACAAGGATGTGCGCGCGTTGCTGGACACCGGCCGCTACGCATATGCCGGCGTAGAAGTGGAGAAGGTTGAAGGTGGCGTGCGTGTGGTCTATGTGGTGAAGCGCCGCTATCGCTTCCAGGAGCCGCTGGCCATCAAGGGCGCCGAGTATCTGAGCGAGCGTAAGATCCGCAAGCTCTCTGAACTGAAGAGCGGAGATTACATTGATGAGCCGATCCTCTCCTCCAAAGCCTCAAAGATCCGCGACGAGTATGTGAAGAAGTTTTTCCCCAACGTCAAGATCGGCGCCGAAATCCAGCCGATCCCGAATAGCGCTGGCGCCGCGAATGTGGTCTTCACCATTGAGGAGGGCGAGCGCGCCAAGGTCCGCAAATACCGTTTCGCCGGCAACGTCTCGATCCCTGACAAGGAACTGCGATCCTCTTTTGGTCAGCGCCCGTGGTACGATCCGCGCGGCTGGTTCTCTGACACCCCCGTCTCGGCGCAGGATCTCGAGGACGCGCGCCAGATGGCCGAGGACGTCTACAAGAACGCCGGCTACCTGGACGCGCGCGTGTCCGCGCCGGTCATGGAAAAGGTCGGCAAAGAGAAGGTGGATGTGGTGTTCACGGTCACCGAGGGCGATCAGTATACGGTTGAGTCAACGGCGATTCGTGGCGTGAAACTCTTCCCCGAGCGCGAGGTGCTGGCGGCGGGCGAACGGCTCAAGGTGGATGCCGTGGCCGGCCAGCAGACGATCGACGACGCGGCCAAGGACATCCGCGACTACTACGGCTCGCGCGGTTACGTGGACACCGCCGTGCGCGCGATCAAAGAGACCGTGCCGGGCAAACCGGGACGCATGGCGGTCACCTATGAGGTGCGCGAGGGCGAGCTGGTTTACATCCGCAACATTGTGATCCGCGGCAACAACAAGACCAAGGACAAGGTGATCCGCCGCGAGATCATGGTCAATCCCGGCGAGATCATGAATGAGCCGCGCATCGATCGCAGTGAGAATCGCCTGAAGAACCTGCAATACTTCAAAACTGTGCGCCACTACTCCGAGCAGACCGACAAGCCCGGCGTGCGCGATCTGGTATACGAGGTCGAAGAGCAGCGCACCGGCAACTTCATGATCGGCGCGGGTGTGTCCAGTATCGATAACGTGGTCGGCTTCCTGGAAATCACCCAGAGCAACTTCGACATCCTGAACTGGCCGAACTTCACGGGTGGCGGGCAGAAGGCGCGTTTGGGCGTGGAACTCGGCTCGCGCCGTCAGACGGCCGAGGTTTCCTGGACCGAACCCTGGTTCTTGGATCGTCCGCTGGCGCTGACCGTCGAGGCCTATCGCCGCATGCGCTGGTACGATGAGTACGACGAGATCCGCACCGGCGGCTCGGTCGGGATCTCCTATCCCGTCAAGGTCGGCCGCGTCGGCATGCGCTATACGCTCGAATTGGTTGAGATGGACGACGTCGACAACAGCGAATGGTACGCTGACGCCGACGGCATGGATTCCGCCGTGCCCGACAGTTGGGATGGTGACACCGACAAATATTTCAAGTGGCAGGAGAAGGAGTACGGTGACGCACTCAACAGCGTGCTGCGCCTCTACTGGGCGCACGACACGCGTGACCACGCCTTCATTCCGACCAAGGGTTACCAGACGACGGTCTTTGGCGAGGCCTCTGAGAGCGGCATCGGTGAGACCGAGTACTACAAGTTGGGAGCCAGCCACCGCCACTGGTTCCGCATGCCGTGGTATAAGCACGTGCTGAGCCTGCGCGGCCGCGTTGAGACTGTGGATTCGTATGGCGACGACGAGGTGCCGATCTACGAGCGCCTCTTCCTGGGCGGCCCGCGCACCGTGCGTGGCGTCGAGTACCGTGACATCGGCCCTAAAGTGTTCCGCGGCAACGACAGCAAGGGCCATGCCCCGATTGGCGGCGAGACGCTGGCGCTGGTGTCGGCCGAGTACACGATCCCGGTCTTCAAGGCGGTACGTTTCGCGACCTTCGTTGACGTGGGCTCGATCGGCGCGGACGCCTTTGACCCTGAGCTTTCCGACGTGTGCGTGACGGCCGGCGTGGGCCTGCGCATCGATATCCCCGGCTTCCCGATCCGCTTCGACTTCGCCGTGCCGGTGGTCGAGGATGACGACTACACGGACGACGAGGTCTTCTCGTTTGCGATCGGTTTTGAATAAGGACCTGACACGGGCGGGCGGCTCATCCGTCCGCCCGTTTGCCCTGTGGCAAGAAGGACACGTATGAAACAGATGATGGTGATGCTGGCGGCGGCTCTGGCCGCAACCGTGATGCTGGCGCAGGAAAAGACCGCAGTGGTCAACATGGTGGATCTGGTGCGCTTTCACCCGAGCCGCGAGCGCGACCGCAAGCTGATGCAGGAGACCGAAAAGGAGTTTCAGGCCAAGCTCGACAAGCAGCGCGACCGCTTTGAGGAACTGCGTGACGAATATGAAAAAGCGGTTAAAGAAGCACGTAACCCCGCCCTCAACGAGAAGGCCAAGGCCGAGGCCGAGGACAAGGCCATGAAGCACCGCGACGTGCTGGCCGAAGCTGACCGCGACCTGCGTCAGGAAATGCAGAAACTGCAGCGCGAGCTGGGAGATCTCGATGCGCGCCTGTTGCGCCAGGTGACCGGCGACATCCGCGAGGTTCTGACCAAGTACGCGCAGGAAAACAAAATCAGCATGATCTTTGACGGCACGACCATGGCCTTTTTTGATCCCAAGCTGGACGTGACCGACGAGATCCTTAAGCGTATGGGTGTTGATCCCAAACTGCGCAAAGAGGCGCAGGAGAAGGCCGACAAAGAGAGGGCCGAGAAGGCTGCCGCCGAGAAAAAGTAATTTTTGGGAACAGCCGCAAAGAACACTGAGGGCACAGGGGAAACCCCATTCTTATCCGTGACCTCCGTGTTCTCTGCGTTTTAGGAAGAGGGCGATGTGATGACCGTCAGGGAATTGTCTGAGCGGCTGGGGGGCGAACTGGTCGGCGACGGTGCGTTGGAAGTCTGTGCACTGGCCAGCCTGCTGGAGGCGCGTCCCGGCGACGTGTCGTTTGTGAAAGACGCGAAATACGCCCGCCAGGCGACAGCCACCCGCGCGAGCGCCGTGCTGATGCCACAGGACTGGCAAGGCGAATGCCCGGCACCGGCACGGATCTACGTCAAAGATCCGGACGCCGCCTGCACACAAGTGGCGCAGTGGTTCGCGCCGCCGCCCGTGGTGCGCGTTCCCGGCATCCATCCCACCGCCGTGATCGCGGAAGATGTCCGGCTGGGGCGTGACGTGTACGTCGGGCCTTGGACGGTCATCGAGGCGGGTGCCGAGATCGGCGACGGCTCAGTCATCGAGGCACAGGTTTTCATCGGGCAGCGTGTCCGGCTGGGTGAGGGTTGCCATCTTTATCCGCAGGTCACGGTCCGTGAGGGTTGTCTGCTCGGACGGCGCGTGATCCTCCACTCGGGCGTGCGCATCGGCGGCGACGGTTACGGGTACAACCCCGTGTTCAAGCCGGACGGCACAATCACAGTCGAGAAGATCCCCCAGCTTGGCATTGTTGAGCTGGGCGATGATGTGGAAATCGGTTGCAACACGACGATCGACCGCGCGCGCTTCGGCCGCACCCGCATCGGCAATTCCACAAAGATCGACAATCTGGTGCAGATCGGCCACAACGTTCAGATCGGGGACTTCAGCGGTGTCATCGCGCAGGCGGGCGTGGCGGGAAGTACGCGCATCGGGTCGGGCTGCCTGATCTGGGCGCAGGCCGGCATCTCCGGCCACCTCACGATCGGCGACCGCGCCCAGGTCGGGCCCAAAAGCGGCCTCTCCAAGGACGTGCCGCCCGGCGAGTATGTGCTCGGGCTGCCGGCCCTGCCCAAGCGCGAGTTCGCCAACACGCTGCTCCTGCCGCGCCTGGTCGAAAAGCTCAAGGCGCGCATTGAGGCGCTGGAGGCCCGGCTGAAGCGTGACGCCTGACTGCGGCATCGGGCCAAACGACGGGAAAACTTTCAACGCTCAAGTTGAGGACGGGGAGGGGGCGCGTGCATGATTCATGGATGCCGTTCATGGAAGCCGAATCACGGCAACCGTATTTCGCGGCGCTGATGCGTTTCGTGGATGACGCCTATGCCTCATGCACGGTTTACCCGCCCAAAGAGGACATCTGTAACGCCTACGCGCTGGATCCCGATGCCGTGAAAGTCGTCATCCTCGGCCAGGACCCCTACCACGGCCCGGGGCAGGCGCACGGGCTGGCCTTTTCGGTGAACGACGGAGTGCCCCTGCCGCCGAGCTTGCGCAACATCTTCCTCGAAGTTCAGCGGGACACCGGCGCGCCGATGCCTGCGACGGGCCATCTGCGGCGCTGGGCCGACCAGGGCGTGATGCTGCTGAACACCACCCTGACCGTCGAGGCCGGACGTGCGGGCAGCCACCGCGGACGGGGGTGGGAACGCTTCACCGATGCGACGATCCGGTGGTTGGCAGCCCGACGTGACTCGCTGGTCTTCATGCTGTGGGGCAACGACGCGCGCCGCAAGAAGGCCTTGATCGATGTGTCGCGGCATCTGGTTCTTGAAGCCGCGCACCCCTCGCCGCTCTCGGCGCACGCCGGTTTTTTCGGGTGCGGGCATTTTTCGCAGGCGAACGACTACCTGTTGGCGCATGGTCACAAGCCGATCATCTGGTGAGAGGCCCTTTTTTTCAAAAAAGGGGGTGCAAAATAAAAAAATTGCGATTTTTTTCGTTTTGCACTTGAACACCCTTAAGAAAAAGTCAAAAATGCGCACTTTTAATTGCCCCTTGATAGGGGGTAAAATGGCCGGGATAAAACTTCCGGCCCACATCCGGACACGTCGATCAGCGACTGAGACCCGGAAGCGAGTAATGACCCAAGGAGTCCAAGACTATGCCCAGAACCATACCGCTGGCTAAGATCCGCAACATCGGCATCATGGCGCACATCGACGCGGGGAAGACGACAACCAGCGAACGCATTCTCTTCTATTCCGGCAAAAACTACAAAATCGGCGAAGTGCACGAGGGCGCCGCCACCATGGACTACATGGTGCAGGAGCAGGAGCGCGGCATCACGATCACCTCGGCTGCGACCGCCGTGATGTGGCGCGATCACCAGATCAGCCTGATTGACACCCCCGGACACGTGGACTTCACGGCCGAGGTGGAACGCTCGCTGCGCGTGCTTGACGGCGCGATCGCCCTGTTCTGCGCGGTGGGCGGCGTGCAGCCGCAGACCGAGCAGGTGTGGCGCCAAAGCGAGAAGTACTCCGTGCCCAAGCTGTGCATGGTCAACAAGATGGACCGCATCGGCGCCAACTTCTTCAACGTGGTCAACGAGATCCGCGACACGCTCGGCGGCAATCCGGTGGTCATGGTCTATCCGATGGGCGCGGGTGAGACGTTCCGCGGCGTGATCGACCTGCTGACGATGAAGGCGCTGACGTTTGACGAAGCCTCGCGCGGCGTCAAGATCATTGAGAGCGAGATCCCCGAAGAGTACCGCGAAGAGTGCGAGCGCCTGCGCGTGGAGTTGGTCGAGAAGGCCGCCGAGCAGGACGACGAACTGATGAACAAGTACTTTGAGACCGGTGAACTGACCCTCGCCGAGATCAAGCGGGGCCTGCGCAAAGGCACGATCGCGCGCACGATCGTCCCGACCTACTGCGGCACGGCGTTCAAGAACAAGGGCGTTCAGCCGCTGCTCGACGGCGTGATCGACTATCTGCCCTCGCCGCTGGACATTGGCGCCGTGGCTTCCGCGGATAATCCTGAGGCCAAGCGGCAACCCGACGACAAAGAGCCCTTCGCCGGCCTGGCGTTCAAGATCGTCTCCGACAAGCACATGGGCAAGATCACCTTTGTGCGCATTTATTCCGGCACGTTGCGCGTGGGCGACACGATCCTCAACAGCACGATGGGGCAGGAAGCCCGCATTGGCCGCCTCTTCCGCATGCACGCCAACCATCAGGAGGCTCTGGAAGAGGCGCATGCGGGAGACATTGTGGCGACGGTCGGCCTGTCAAAGACCCGTACCGGCGACACGATTTGCGATCTTCAGCATCCGATCGTGCTGGAGTCGATCGAATTCCCCGCACCGGTGATCTCTATCGCCATCCGGCCGGCCTCGCGCGGGGACAACGAGAAGCTCGGCAGCGCGCTGCATTCGCTGGCGCAGGAAGACCCGACCTTCGTTGTGACCTTTGACCAGGAGACGGGCGAAACGGTTATCTCAGGCATGGGCGAACTGCATCTCGAAATCATCGTGGACCGCCTGCGCCGCGAGTTCGGTGTGGCCTGTGAGGTTGGCAAGCCGGAGGTCGCCTATCGTGAGACGATCCGCCACCAGGTCGAGGGCGAATACAAGCACGTCAAGCAGTCCGGCGGACGCGGCCAGTACGCGCACGTCTGCCTGCGCCTCGAGCCCCAGGAGCCCGGGCGCGGGTTCTCTTTCGTCAACGAGGTCAAGGGCGGCGTGATCCCCAGCGAGTACATCCCGGCCGTCGAAAAAGGCGTCATCAAAGCCATGGAAAGCGGTCCCTGCGGCGGTTTCCCGGTGGTGGACGTCAAAGTCACGGTCTTTTTCGGCTCTTACCACGAGGTCGACTCGAACGAGTTCGCTTTCATCGAATGCGCGCGGCAGTGCTTCAGGCAGCTCTTCCTTAAGGGCAATCCGCAGCTTCTCGAGCCGGTCATGAATGTCGAAGTGGCCGTGCCCGAAGAGTACATGGGCACGGCGACCGGTTCGATCTGCTCGCGCCGCGGGCGTGTCGAAGGCATGGACGACAAGGGCGGCAACAAGCTGGTGCACGGCTTCGTGCCGCTCGGCGAGATGTTCGGCTACTCCAACGCGATCCGTACGGTCACGCAGGGACGCGGCACCTTCACGATGACCTTCGAGCGCTACGAGGGCGTGCCCTTCGAACTCGCCGAGGCGATCATCGAGAAGCGCAAGAAGGAAGGCAAAGTCCGCGGCTGAGCGACGGCTCCTGGTCCAGGTTACCAGTGACTGGTTACAGGTTCTTGGCTGAGTGAGACGGGTCGGACTTTCCGACAAGGGTCTATCAAAGCGTTGGGGCGGTCTCAATGAGATCGCCCCCGCGTTTTTGAGTTTCGAGCTTTCCGGTCGGCGTGCTGCTTTGTGATCAACGCACGCTGAGACATGTGCCGCCGGCCGGGCCGGTCTCCAATACAGTCAGCATGCCGCCGCCCGTAAAGACGGTATCGTCGATATTGTCGGCACCACTGCCGGTGGCGCCCCAGGTTCCCGCTGTTTTGAAAACGCCGTCAATCGCGAAGTGCAGCACAGTCACAGTAACTCCTGCCGGGATTTTGATTTTCGCCTGCTCGCCCTGCGTTGACGTGTCAATTCCCGCGTAGAGCCGCGTCTGTGAAGCACTGCCGCCGAACACCGCAGCATGGCTCAATTCAAGGGTTCCACCGCGCTTCACCAGCAGCTTTTTCGATGCGACCGAGCAGTTTCCGACAAGCGCCAGCGTGCCGCCCTCGATCACCGTATCGGCCAGACTGCCGCATACTCCAGCCAGAATCTGTGTGCCGGCGCCAATCTTCACCAAGGCGACAAGACCGCCGATCGCACCGCTGTAGCTGCCGTCAGCATCATCCGCGCCGACAGTCAGAGTTGCGACAGGAGCGGCTGAATTGGTGATCAGGACGCTTGCCGATTGTGAGTTGAATCCGTTAACCGTTTCATCAAAGCCGTTCAGATCCAGCACCGCGCTGTTTTCAAGGCTCAAATCACCCTTGCCGGCGCCGTGCGGGATCACCTCGGGTGCGCCCAGCTTCAAGGTGGCGGCATTGCCCGTATAACCCTCCCACTGCACGCCGACGACCGTGCCGCCGCTGTAATCATTGGCCGTGTTGGCCAAAATAACAGTGCCGTTATCACAGTTGATGTTGACCGGGCCGCTGCCGGTCAATCGGGACAGCACGCTTAATGTCTGAGACCCGCCGGCTTCAAATGCCACACCGCCCTGATTCACGGTGATCGTGCGATCAGCCGACAGAACCGGCGCATTGCTGTTGTTTTTGATCGTGGTTCCATTGAGAATCAGCGGCGCGTCAACCGGGCCGAAGACTGAGTCGCCCGCGGCACCGGTCAGCCCCATGCGCACCACCCCGCCTGCCAGGATCAGGCCATTGGGCAATGCCGCAGAGTTGTCGGTGTCGATCAAAGCATGACCACTGTAATAAAACGCTCTGTCTGAATCAGCCGCCGTTACATCCCATGCGTCGTAAAGACCGACCGGAGAGGCGGCATGGATGGTGAAGCGCGCGTCGGCGCGCAATGCGTCAAGAGTCGCTTGATTCGGCGCCAGCAGAGCGCCGCCGGCATGCACCGTGACGGTTTTGTCTGCACTAAGTATGTCCGTGCCTGACAGACCGAGCGCCCCGTTATTGACAATCACATTCGCATTAACCACATTGGTGCCGACAGATGTGTTGTCGATCCAGGTAAACGGGCTGCCCTTGATGAAAATCTGGGCGCCGGGCCCCTCTTTAACCAGGTCGACAGCACCGGGCGAGACACAGATGCCGCTCTCTCCGATAACCCCCTCGAATTTCGCAGTGCCGCCAAGCGTGTTGATCGTCAGCGTGCTGGTTGTATCAGCCACGGAGTTGACCACCGCGCGGCACTGCACCGCCTTGCCGGCCGAAATCAGCGCACCGACGCGCTGCGCGGACGTGCCCATCAGATCAAGCCGGCAGAAAGCCTGACTCCAACTGGCGTTAAAGCGCACCGGAACGGCATCAGGCAGAATATTGTCGGCGCCGCTGAGTTTAAGCGTCAGGGAAGCACCGGACGAGGCATCCAGAACAACGGCACCCTTAAAGGTTGCCGGTTTGGTGATAACATAAACGTTCTCATGGTTCAGAGCACCGCCTCCTGCCCAGATGTTCAGCGTGCCGCTGCCAGCAATGACGCCATTGATTGTTTTAGACATGATACCGCCGGTGTATGCGCCGATGCGGGCATAGCCGTCGATCGTGATGTCACCGTTCCAGGTGTCATGTTTGTCATTTTCGAAGAGCAATGCTCCCCTGCCCACAGCATTGCCCAAACCGGAGAGCGTGACGTGCCGGACATTGACGTTCGTATCCAACGGGATGATCTGACCGCCGTCGAAGACACGGACATCTGTATTTACAACCGTATTGGAACCGATCCACACCACGCCCTCCTCAATGAACAGTGTGCCATTCCAGTCGCTGCCGTCACCCAGCAGGCGTTGTATGCCAATTCCGCGTTTTACCACATTGATGGTGTCCCGAAATTTGCCGGTGAAACTGAGATCATGATCGGCCGCGACATTTAGTTCCAGCGTCGCCGGCGTTTCGGCACTGTTGACAAAGTCGCGGACAATGCTGATTTTGCGCGGCGCATCAGCGACACCGGCGGTCTGCTGGGTAAAGCCTCTCAAATCCAGTTCGGTGGTTCGGGCAGTTTCATTGCCACCGACGCTGAGAATCGCGGTCGCAGGCAATGCATTGTCCACATGCCAGTTAAAGAAGGCGTTGCAAGTGTTTTCATTCTGCAGAATGACATCGCCGTCAAAGGTGCTGGCGACATTGAAATTCAATGTCTGCTGATGAGCAGGGCCTGCACCGCCGCCGCCAATGATCAGATTCCCGCTGCCGATGATCGGCGCATTGAAATTGACAGTCGAAATTGAGGAGTAGGCCTTGATCTTGGTGGCATCCAGCAAAGTTATCGGAGCGTTCAAATTTATGGTAATAGCGTCTCTGTAAATATATAAAGCCCCCTTGACCGCACTGTCCGAGCTGTAATTGCCGGAAAGGAAAAGCGGTTTTTCAAAATCGTATTCAGCCTGCTGTTGCAACGAAATATGCAGGGTGGCTCCATCATGGACCCTAATCGGAGTGCCTGCCGGAATCATATAGTCAGAAGTGGTCGTCCCTTCCCTGATAAATAGAATACCCTCCACCACCTCGATCCCGGCGGTCACGCTTGCCAGAGACCGCAACGGTCTTTGAATCAGCAACGTCCCGTTGCCCAGCTTCAGGAAACGCTGATCACCGAAATTGATCGCGTCCATAGCGGGATTGGTCACGACATGTGCTGGAGCATAGATGCCGACCATCGCGCCCGCCGCAAACTGATTTGCGGAATGGCCCAAGGCACTCGCCAGATCCGCACCCTGCTCAAAAGCCACTCCCGCGCCTGCACCGACACTCATAGTGCCTCCCAACGCATGAAGCAGACTCAGATAGCCACTTTGCACATCAAGCGCGCCGGTAAACGCATTGTTGACAATCAGATGTCCGCCGCCTGTCTTGCTGACTCCACCGGCACCGGTCAGCGACTCGGATATTTTGGCGGTGCAGTGATCCGCCACACTGATCAGTGTGGGCGCCCCCGTCATCTCCAGCGCGCCATCGTTGTCGGCATCGGCGACCGCGTAGCCGTCAACCTCGAACGTCATGCTGCTCACGGTCAAAGCCGCGCCGACCTCGACTGTTTCGCCGCTACCGCCGAAGACGGCGCTGTTGCCATTGGTCCAGACCGTGCCGCCCTCCCAGTTGGCGTTTTCCAGATTCCAAATATTATTGGCATCCGCGGCATTCCACCTCTGTTCAATCGCCTGTGCATCGAGAGAAGTGGCAATGATCAGTATTGCCGAGACCATTTGACACCGAGTTTTCATACGATGACTCCTGGTTGAAAATGAACAACCTATGACATGAGCACCGCGCAACGTTATAAAAAATTAAATCGCATCATCTTTTTTTACGTATGTTTGTTGAATATGTCAAACAAAAATCCAAAATTTTTAAAGTTCGGGTGCGATTTTATCCTGTTGAAGGTTAGGAGGCCTTGTGGCGCGAGCGGTGGCGGGTGTGGATGTCCGCCATGAAGACCGCGTTGGCGTGGCGCCAGACTGGCAATCGGGGGCAGCCCGCGCCGGACTGCTTACGGAGCGCGGGAGCTTGCGCCCGCTTTCACCGGCGGCGGGGTGCGCCCGAGTTGCGCGAGCACGCGTTTGAGCGCGTGCCAGACCTCGGTCTTGGCGCGCTTGAGGCCTGCGGCATCGCCCAGCGATTCAAACCGCAGAATATAGGCGGGGTGGTAGGTCGGCATCACAGGAATACCCTCATAGCGGGTCCAATGCCCTTGCAGGCGCGTGACGCCGACCTGCGTTTCCAGCAGGCCGCGGATCGCCGTCCCCCCCAGCAACACGATGGTTTTGGGCTGCACGATGCGGATCTGCTCGCGCAGGAAGGGCAGGCACGCCCGCATCTCGTCGGCCTCGGGCGTGCGGTTACCCGGCGGACGGCACTTGCAGATGTTCGCGATGAACACGTCGTCGCGCGTGTACCCCATCGCCGCAATCATCTTGGTCAGAAACTGGCCGGCCGCGCCGACAAACGCCAGGCCCTCGCGGTCTTCGTCCGCTCCAGGTGCTTCACCGATGAACATCACGTCCGGCGAGAACGGGTTTCCCTGCCCCGGCACGCAGCGGTTGCGCTGTTGGCGCAGGACGCACGCCTCGCACGCCTCGATACGCGCGGCGATCTCGGCCAGTGCCTCACGCCGCTGCTCCAGCGTGCGGAGAGCGGGCTCAGTGGATGGGATCGTGAAGGTTGCTGTGGACGGGGCGGGTGTCGCGGCGGGACGTTGCGCGGCGGGTGCTGCCGCCGGTGTAGGCGCACCGCGCGACGCTCCGCCCGCTTTGCGAGGCGCCAGATCACGGATCACCTCGGGGGCGACCTGCACCGAACGCACGCCCAACTCTTTGAGCAGCGTCAGATGGTCGGCCAGCCCGTCGATGACCTCGGTCCAGTCGGACATCACGTCATGCCTTTGCATAACCGTTGGGGTTCTGAGACTGCCAGCGCCAGGCGTCTTCGCACATGACGCGCAGGTCGCGTTCGGCGCGCCAGCCCAGTTCGCGGGCGGCCTTCGAAGGGTCGGCCCAGCACTCGGCCACATCGCCGGGGCGGCGGGGTTTGATCGTGTAGGGGATCTTGCGTCCTGACGCCTGTTCAAACGCGGCGACCACCTCCAGCACGCTCGACCCCCTGCCGGTCCCGAGATTGTAGACCGCGAGACCGGGCTTCGATGGCAATTTGTCCAGCGCCTTGAGATGGCCGAGCGCAAGATCGACCACGTGGATGTAGTCGCGGACGCCGGTGCCGTCGGGCGTCGGGTAGTCGTTGCCGAAGACCGACAGGCTCGGGAGACGTCCGACCGCCACCTGCGCCACAAAGGGCAGAAGGTTGTTGGGGATGCCGGCGGGGTCTTCGCCGATCCGGCCGCTGGGATGCGCCCCGATCGGGTTGAAGTAGCGCAGCAGGATGACATTCCAGTCGGGGTCGGCCTTCTGCACGTCGCGGAGAATCTGCTCCATCATCAGCTTCGACCAGCCGTACGGGTTGGTCGCGCCGGGCGTGGGGAAATCCTCGCGGATCGGCACCGACGCGGGATCGCCGTAGACGGTGGCGGAGGAGCTGAACACGAGATTGCGGCAACCTGCGGCGGCCATCGCCTCGCACAGCGTGATCGTTCCCGTGATGTTGTTCCCGTAGTAGGCCAGCGGGATGCGCACCGACTCTCCGACCGCCTTGAGCGCGGCGAAATGAATCACGGCGTCGATGGGGCCTTCCGCCTGAAAAACGTGGCCAAGCGCCGCCCGGTCCCGGATGTCGACCTGGCGGAACGATACCGCCTTGCCGGTAATCTCGGCCACACGGCACAGACTTTCCTGACTGCTGTTGCAGAGGTTATCGACCACCGCGACCGCATGTCCGGCGTTCAACAATTCAACGATCGTATGGCTGCCGATGAATCCGGCACCGCCCGTGACTAAAACTTTCATGGGAATCCTTTTTGAAAACAAGTCCCCAGTTTAGCGCAATCCACAGTGAAAACAACCGCGAAGTTACCTCCCCGCTTCAACTCGGCGGCATGTTCACTCCTCCGCCACGGTCATTATTTGACGCGTCACATTATTCCGGGCCCGAAAAGCGGCCGGAGGTTCGCGGGTGGCCAATGGCCGACAGATCCGTAACCAAACGGCGGTAGAGGTCATTCGGCGTGTCGGTGCCCCAATATCCGAAGGCGCGGAAAGCCTGAGGAACGAACACGAAGGCCGCCAGAGTGACAAGCCCGTAGAGGTCCGTCTGGCAGCCAGGCGTCGGCCTCCACCGGGTGCAGTGCCAGAATTTCCGGCGCCGTTTGGGATAGGGATCCGACGAATCGGTGGAACTGGACCGCGGTCAGGATGGCACCGATCGCGGGAAACAAAATTTGCTCTTCCTTCATCAGATGCGCTTCGAGTTCGGCCCGCAGCGGATCGAAGGCGTTTCTCAACGAATCGAGCATCGCGCCGTACCGGCTGCGGTGGGCGTTCTGTACCTTAGCCAGCAGCGTATCGATTCGATCCAGTTGCGTTCTGGTAAAGGCGTGGTGCGTGTCGAGAATGTGGTCGGCAAGGACGGTGAGCGGGACTACGGTCCAGTCGGTTGCGGGTGCGGCCGCCTGCTTCCGGAGCAGAGCTTGCTCTAAGTCCGCCAAGACTGTTTTCAGGTAAAGACGCCATCCTGAACACGCTTGTCGTAGCCGGGAAGGTGTCTGCCGAGTGCGTTGCTGCACGATGCGCCGGTATTCACTCCTGCCCCGTCCTCAAAATGCAGCAGGAGCCACAGCTCGAACTTTGGATTGCTGACCGCCAGCCCCCTTTTGACAACCTCTTTGGTCTGATCGACAACCCAGTCGTGCAACTCCTTCAATTGCGCATCGGCCCACCGGTCTTTATCGACAACCAGCCAGGCTTCATCACCCTCACGCATACTCTCGCGGTCGATGCGTCCTTTCATCCGCTTCAGCACGTCGCGCGGAGAACTCTTGCCCTTCGCGCGCAGGCACTCCACCTTGAGAGTCTGACAATCAAAAATGTCGAAATAGCCCGGCTCCGTCACGGCACCCTCCACCGCGATCAGATAGAGCCGTCCATATCGTCTGACTCCATAAGGTCTTGTGAACCGGGACATTACTTACACACCCTCCGTGACACCCCCTCGGCCTCTCTGAAACGGACCATCGGCCGGATGCGCGGCACGCCGCCGAGCCGCCCTTGCAGGTAACTCTTGCGCACGTCCTTGTCGTAGCGGATATCCGAATTGAACTCGCTGAACGCCACCAGACTGGACGCGCCGTGCCGGTCGCGCTCCACCACCCACATCTCGTCACGCCGCAACAGGTCCTGATCCATCAGCAGCACGTCATGCGTGGTCAGCAGCACCTGCGCCCGGCTCTCGGCGCCGCAACAGTCGAGGTATGCCTCCATCAACTGCCGGGTCAAAAGCGCATGCAAGCTGCGGTCCAGCTCGTCGATCACGAACACCTTCTTCGCGCCCAAAGCCGAGGCTCCCAGGAAAGCCGGCAAGAGGTCGATGACGCGCTGCGAACCGTCCGACTCGCTGGCCATGTCGAACTTCACATCGCCCCCGCCTTTTTTTGCATGGTACGTCACCAACTTGCGGGCAGATAGCTCTGCCCCCCGTCGGACCACCACATACCGCTCGTTCAACGGCTCATGCCGGATCCTGATCGTTCCGCCGTCGGGCAGTTCTTTCTGGATCTTCTCCCGCAGGTCATCCGGAATCGGTATGTTCGCGAACGGCAGCTCGTCCCCCCCCAGATGGCTGATCCCCGTGTCCAAAGCCGGCAACAGCTTGTTCATGGTCTCGCAAAGGGGCGAATTCTCATCCAAAAACAGTTCGAACGGGTCAAACCGCGTGTCCGGTGCAACCAGTTCCAGAGCATCCTTGAACCAGAGGTAAACAGGCCTGAACTGCGGCCCCTTCTGCAGGACCGAATTCGTCAGGAAAAGCTGGTTGTCCTGCGTGCCCTTGAAGGCGAACTCCAGAAACTTCTTGTCCACCAGCGCAGACGCGAAGTCCACTTTCCCGTCCTTGCGGTGGTAGAGCACCTTGTCGGCCGTGCGCCCCATCCTCACGAGTTTCTCCTCGATCACGGTCTTCGCCGTGACCGCGAAACTGAACTCGTACATCACTTCTTCGACAAGAATCTGGAACAGGAACCGGCACGGACGCCGGGCCGCATCGTCGTCGAGCCTGAACGGCTGGACAGCAATGGGAACCTCCGGTTGGGTGCCTTTGACAACCAGTTCCTTCGCGAAGTGGATCGCCTTGAAGAAATTCGACTTGCCCGAGGCGTTGCCGCCGTAGAACGCCGCGATCGGCAACACTTTGGCCGGAAAGTACTTCGGCAAACGCGTGATGCGTTCGCTATGCTGCCGCTCCTTGCTCGCCAGCATCGTAAACACAGCCCGGTCCCGGAAAGACATCCAGTTCTCGACCTCGACTCTGACCAACATATCCCACCTCACATGACTCAATAAGCCCGATGTTTGACCGTGAATATACTGCTTTTTCTCAAAATTGTCCGTTCCAAAGAGATAATATCTCATTAACAGCAACTTTTTGCATTTCGCGGTAAAGTTGTTTTTGAAAATCCGTACTCAGTATGCAACAAGAGTCTGACCTGTTCATCAACCGAACCTCGTGGTTTGGTTTGATAGGGTCGCAACAAGACAAAAAGAGGAGTAGAAATGACAGTACCGAACGAAAGAAAGCTACCCGGTCTAGAATCAAAATATGCCGCGAATGACAGACCATCGGGGTTCACCGACCCCGAAGAAGTGTGGTACTTCTTCTACGGCAATAAGTTGCCGCAGGAGTTCGGCGAGACGCTCAGCAATGACGCGAAGCACGGCCACCTCGTGCTTCTGACCGAGCGCTCTGTTTCCGACTAGCCGGTTGCCGTCAAATAGACGCAGCTTAGCGCTTGGTCTCGGGTGCGGATGCCGCTTTCTTGGCAAGGTCTTTCCGCTGGGCTTGCCTGCCGTTGATGAAAGCGTATACGAGACTTCCGATCAGCGTTGTTGCCAGAATGCCGGCAACAGCCTCAGCACCGTGTACAGCCATGTAAGCGCAAACCAGCAGCCCCACAACCGCTATGACGAAGGCCAGAATCTGGCCGGTTTGGGACTGTCGCTGCTGACTGGAAACAACGATGCTCTCGATCCGGATACGATGCTCCTGCTGGTGTTCAACCAGCTTAAGCAAGCGGTCGGCGCCATCCGGAATGATCTCGTTGTACTTGGCAAGCGCTTCAGGCGGCGGAAGCGGCCCCATCTTTAATTCTTGGCGAACGATCAAGGCCGAGCCGTTCCCGTTAGAACCGCGGTCGGGCTACATGCGTTGCGGCGTTCCGACTGGTGTCTGGTTTCGGCGGTGTTCTCCCATGCCTCAAATCCTTCACTTCGCGGCAGAAGCAATCTTTTCTGGGGGCATGGACTCCATGACAACAGCGAAATCACTGGCTACAACAGCCACGTCGTTACGTAGAGCGCGGCGGTCCGCTTCTTCCGGACTGTGCGAGCGATTGTACAAGAAATAGTCTCCTCCAACCGCAAGAACGCTGCCAACGCCAGTTAAGAAACTGGACGTCGGAACGAGAAAATCTGTAAATGCGGTCTTACCCATAGGAAACACCTCTTTCAGTAAATCACCGTGATTTTATTACAGGGGTGTCGGTCAACGCAAGCGGCAATTTGACCGCGCGCAAGCCCGGTGAAGTGCAAAATAAAACGCACGCTTTTGGAAAAACAGAAAAAAGGGTGTATGGGTGAGAGGAAGCCCCGGGGTCCGGGAAGCCCGGAGGGCTTTCCGGGGGGGCTGACGCAGCCATGCCCCCAGGGGCGTCGGCCCGAGAAAAAGGAGTGCCCCAAGGGCCGGATTTTGGTTCTTGGGAAACACCGCTCTTCGGTCAGCCGCGAATACCGCAGGGGGAAGACCGTGAACCGGGACAGCCAGTTGAGGGAGTTCCCAGTCTATTCGGCCCAGAAAGCGCAGGAGGCCGCGGGCCAAGCGGCCCTGAACAAGGGGCCCCGCCCGCGGCTGACCACGGGAATCGCCGAACGGATCCGTGACCTGATCCTGCGGGAGCGCCTGTCGCCGTACGCCGCCGTCATGAGACTGCGCGCGTGCGGTGACCTGCCGTGGGTGCCGTGCGAACGGTCGGTCTACTATGCGCTCGACGACGGCCTGATCGGCGTGGCCAGGTCGCAGCTGCCCTACAGGCCGGCGGGCAAACGGCGCAAACGGTCGGGCGTGCGCATGGCCTACACCAACGCCAGGGGCAGGCCCATCACCGAACGCCCCCCGGGCGCTGAGGACCGGAGCGAGTACGGGCACTGGGAGGCGGATACCGTCCGCATCGTCCGCCGCTTCATCCCCAAAGGCGCCGACATCTCGAAGTTCACGCGGGCGCAAGTCCAAGCCATCGAGGACTGGATCAACGCCCTGCCGCGCAAAGTGCTCGACGGCCTTTCCGCCGCGGAGATGGTCAAACGCCACTTCGAGGAGAACGTCGCATGAAGATCGTAGATCCATTCTTCCGACTGCGTGCATTTATTATTGCAAGTCAGGCCTCTGACTGGAAGTCAAGAGGTTACGACTTGGAACCCGAAACCGCGCCATCAGGATGCCTGCCGCACGATCCGATCCGTCACGAGCTTGCGGAAGTCGGGCGAGAGGTTGGCGAAGTAGGCCGTGAAGCCGGTCACGCGCACGATCAGATCGGGAAACGCCTCTGGATTTTTGCTCGCCTCCAGGATCTGCTGCGCGTCCACGATGTTGATGTTCATGAGCGTCCCGCCCATCGCGAAATGCGAGCGGATCAGCGCTTTCAGGCAGGATGCCGCCTGCGCGTTGTCCAGACTCCCGAAGTCCACTTCCAACTGCAGCGGCGCGGTGTTGCCGTATCCCGGCTGCACGGACGCCACCGCCGCGGCCATCGCCGTGACCGCCCCGTCACGCCGGAAGCCGACGCTGGGATTCGCGCCCTGCGAGATCGGCTCGCCCGCATACCGACCGTTCGGCAACGCACCCACGCTCTTGCCGAGACGCACCGTGTCCGCCCACGAGAAGAGCCCCGGGATCAAGACGATCGGCTTGACGAACGGAATGTTTTTGGCCTCCGCCCGCACCTTGTCGCTGAAGTCGCGCGTGATCCGCTGCGCCCAAGCGTCGCCGCGCTCGGAATTGCCGAATTTATCCGACAGCGACAACAGCTTTTGCATCTGCGGCGCGTCTTTGAAATTGCGCTCGGTCGCGCGGAACACATCGTCGAAGGTCAGGAGCCTCTCGCGCTCGACCCGCTGCTCCAAAGCGGCGAACGAGTCCGCCACGGTCGCCAGTGCCGCGCCGTCGATTGCGAGGTTGTAGTACTGCGCCCCGCCATGCGAGGCGTCCAAGCCCGTCTCGATCGGACCGACCGACAGCAGGTTCAGCATGAGTTCCGGTTCGTTTTCCCACTGGTGCGCCAGATGGAAGGCGATCCCTTGCCCCGTGATGCGGATGGCTTCCTGCAAGTGCGCCGAAAACGCCTGATACAATGCTTCGGTCGAGGCGTACTGCTTCTCTTTCCATGCGACCTCGAACACCTTGGCGAAGTTCACCTTGATCAGGTCGTTCATGCAGTACTCGAGCCCCGGCAGGCTCATCCAGTTGCAGCCCAGCGCGATCCGCCGCCGGGCCAACTCAATGGGATAGCCGTTCTTGACGAAACCGCTGCACAGCGCCGCATCGCCTGAGAAACGCGGGAAGGACTGCCGCTCTTCCACCAGGCAACGCACGCCTTCGTCGAGCAGCTTTTCCGGTAGACCGTCATGCACACGGATGGTGATGTTGCAGGTGCTTTTCAGCAGCCGCGCCGCCTTCAGAATCAGATACGACAATTCACAGGTCTGATCGGCCCCGCTCTCGTCAGGCCCACCGATCTGATAGTAGTGCGGATCGTTGAGCAAGAGGCAGAAGAGATAGAAAACCGCGTCGTCATCGTCAATCAGCCCTGCGGCTTTGTCTCTCTCATAGTAGGGCCGCAGAAGCGTATCCAACTGCCCGCCGGCACCGTCGCGGTTATAGGTGCGCGAGGCGATATTGAACCATGCGATCCATTGGCACGCCTCGCGCATCGTTTGCGGCGGCTGCTCGATCAAGCGCGCGTTGATACACGCCAGTTCGGCCAGTCCCCGTTCCCGCGCTTCCCGCGCCGTGCGCCGGATCAGATCCTGCACACCGAGAATCGCGTCCTCCTCGGCCCGATAAAGGTCTAGACTCTCTGGGTTCGACGGCGGTGTCTGCGCGAGCCGGTCACGCACCTTGGCCAAAAGCCCGCCCCAACCGAGCCTCAGCCCGATAGAGTAGTCCGGCGCAAAGTGGGCATCCTTTCCGATGCCCGGCGTGATATCGTACTTGATCTGCCCGGGACGCAGATGACTGTAGTCAAAACCGAACGGCGACAGCTCCAGCCGATAGTGCGCGCGCATACGCGACAGCATGAACATCCACCGCCCCGCCAGCGCGTCATTGGGATCGATGTAGACCGGATGGTGCTCCATCAGATAGCGGAAATTCGTGCCCCACGCCCGCACACCGTGAAATGAGCCGTTGTCGTCGATACAGGGCAGGGTCAGCTTCAGCGACTCCGGCGGCAGCACCCAGCCATAGTCGTCCTCGTCCATCGCGCCCAGGCGGCGGCGTTTCTCCTCAGTCTGCCGCAACTTCGCTTCGCGCAAACGCTGGATCTGTTCTGCGTATTTCATACTCTTTCCCCATCCACAAACAGCGGCATGCCCGCATCACGGACGATTCGGCGCAGGTGCTTCATGCGCTCGTCCGAAGGCGCTTGAAACGAAGGCACCTCGCGGCCCAAGGCAGCGTACTTCTCCTGGCCTAAAGGTTGATACCGCAGTAACTCGTAATACATCAACGTCTTCAGCGGCTTCAGCCGCTCGACAATCTGCGCGATGTTCGCGTCATCGTCGTTCACCCCCGCAACCAACGGCGTGCGGATGATCAGCGGAAGCCGTGCCGTTTGCACAGCGGCAAAGTTTTTCAAAATCAGCTCATTGGACACGCCCGTCGCGCGGCGGTGGCGTTCGGGATCAGCCAGCTTCAGATCCGCCATCAGTATGGACAGCAACGGAAGCACCTTCGCCAGCACTTCAGTCGGCACATGCAGGCTCGTCTCGATGGCGGCGGGGATCGCTTCCGCCCGGCACCTCTCCAGCAAAGCCAGCAGAAAATCCGGCTGACAGCAGGGCTCGCCGCCGGAGACCGTCACGCCGCCTTCCGGCGCGTAGAACGGCCGATCCTTGAGGATGACCGTCATGACCTCTTCCACCGTCCGCGCTGTGGATGTCAGGCTGCGCGCGCCGAAGCGGCACCGCTCGGCATGCTCCGCCGAACCGCCGCATGCCCCGCAGCCCATGCACCGACTTGGATAAAACAGCGGGACGGGGCGTGCTGTCCACGTCTCAGGATTGTGACACCACGCGCAACGCAGCGGGCATCCCTGCAAGAACACGACCGTACGGATACCCGGACCGTCGTGGAACGAGCCCCGCACCATGTCTGTCACCCATCCCGTCACTGCTACGCCTCCACGGCCTTGGGGTCTTTCCCGCCGATGCCGAACAGGATGCAGGCGACCAGCGCGATCAACGCGCCCCACCCCCAAATCGCCGCCCAGTCGTACAGTTGGTCCCCCTCGCCTCGATAGGCATCACCGACAAAGCCCGCGAGTTGCGCGCCCAGGAACATGCCCACCCCGAAAATCAGCATTGAAATGAAGCTCTGGGCGCGTGCGCTCATGGCCGACGGCACCAGCCGCGCCGCATAAATGGACGCTCCTGTGACCACCAATCCATACGAAAGACCGTGAAGCAGAAGCCCCGCGATCACGACCGGTCCGTGCATACTGCCGAACGCGAAGAACCGAAGCGCCCAGACGGCCATGCCGATCATCAGAATCCGCTTCAAGCCGAGCTTGGCAATGAACCACGGCAACACGATCATCGTCAGCAATTCCGAGATCTGGCACAGCGTCATCAGCGCCGTCGGCTTCGGCATCTTGATCTCGGCCAGAAACGCATTGGTCCACGTCGTGTAGAAGGTCTTGGAGATCGTGACCAGCGGAATCGATACGGCAAACACAAGAAAAGCGGGGTCCTTCAGCAGCTTAACGGCGGTCAGGCCGAAGATGTCCCGGCCCTCCTTGCCGGCCCCTCGCGGCGGCGTATGCGGCAGGGTCAGACAGTACACGGCCAGCACGGCCTGGGCGCCGGCAGCCAGATAAAAGAAAGCGCCGTCTTTCTCCCCGAAAAAGAACCCGACCATCAGTCCTGCGACGATCCATCCGGTCGTGCCGCCGATCATGAACCATGAAAAACGCTCCGACTTGTCAATGTGGCGGAACACCAGATTGTTGCACAGGGACAGCGTCGGCATATAGCAGAGCGCATCGATGACGATCAGCGTCATGAGTGCCGGGAATGTGGTCTGCTGCGGCGCGAGACAGTGACAGACCGCCCCCGCCAGATGCAGCGCGGCGAGCAGGCGTTCCGTGGCAAAGAAGCGGTCCGCCACATAGCCGAGGAACAGCGGCGAGATCAGTGCGCCCAGCGCGGAGGCGCCGCAGATCCAGCCGATCTGTGCGCCGGTGAACGCCAGCGTGGCATTCATGTAACTGCTGATCGGAACAATCCACGCGCCCCAGATAAAGAACTCCAGGAACATCAACGCCATCAGCCGCAAATAATTGACCGGGGTGTTTGACATGTGATCACCCCACGGTCGGATCGTTGACGGTCTCCACACGTCCGCTCGCCGCAGAGCGCAGGCCCGCGTCAAACGCCGCCGTCATCTCGAGATTGAAATCCGCGCGCAGCGTCTCATGCACCGGCTCCCCGGTTTCAAGATGATGGATAAACGCTTCGGCCAGCGTGGCGCGCCCCTTCGGCAGGGGCTCCGCCTCGAAGATTTCAACCTCATGACCGGCTCCGCGCGTGAGCTGCACCACCGGTTTCTCGCCGTAGATTTCAAAGGAGAGCGCGCCGGTCGAGCCGAAGAGCATCAGGGGCCCGGCGGTGAGGAACGTCTTGCCCAAGGTCGTCCATGAACCTTGCGCGACAGCGATGGCGCCCGGGAAACGCACGAGCATCACGCCGTTGTCGTCGGCGTCGCACCATGCGCTGTCCAGATTGGCGCGCAGGCCCTGCGCGGAGACCGCGCGCTCGCCGGTGTACCAGCGGCCGTACATCACGCCGTAGCAGCACAGGTCGATCATCGCGCCGCCGCCCGCCGCCTTCTGGTGCAGCCAGATCGCGGCGCGTTCCTTCTCGGTGAGCGGCTCGGCCGATTCGCTGACGCCCTTATGCGAAGCGCCCGGCCCGTACGGCCCGGAATGGCCCACGCGGTAATGGATCTCGAGCAACTTCCCGATGGTGCCCGCGTCGATCAGCGCCTTGGCCTTGCGCGCATGGGGCAGCCAGGTCGCCGGCCAGTTGACGATCAGCGTGGTGCCCGCGCCGCGGCACGCCTTGACCATCCGCTGCGCGTCGTGCAGTGAAATGGCCATCGGCTTCTCCACGCAGACATGGACGCCCGCGCGGGCGCAGGCCTCGACCACGTCAGGGTGCTGATTGTTTTCGGCATTGATGGCCACGATGTCCAGCTTCTCATGCGCCAGCATCTCGTGGTAATCCGCGTAGCACTGGGTGATGCCCGTCAGCCGCATGACATTGTTGCGGTTCCACTCGCGCGTGTACGGCACGCTTCGCAACTCCGGACACAACGGCACCGTGTCCGCGCACGCGACCATTTCCGCCTGCGGATGCGCGGCGAACAGCGACGCCACATGGTTGATGTGCGGATGTGCAAACCCGATGATTCCGACTCTGTATTTTTTGCCCATTTAAAAGCCCTTTCCTGACACCTGTAACTTGAGCGTTGAACGTTGAGCGTTGAGCGTTCTGATTTCATCGTTCAGCGTTCACCATCCAGCCGCACCTCACGTCCCTCTTCCGCCGACCGGTAGACGGCCTCCAGCGCGCGGATGACGTTCAGCGCCTCCTCTTTTTTCACGCGGATCTCCTCTTCGCCCTTGATGACCCGCATGAAATGCGCGACCTCATGCCAGTGCGCGTAGAAGGGGTGGTTCGGCTCGGGCGGCAGGATTTTCGGCGTCACGTCAACCTGGTACCGGCCCATGTTCCGAACGACGCGCAGATCCAGAGCACGCGGATCGAACGACAGCCCGCCCTCCGTGCCCATGATCATCACGCCGCCGGCACTATCGGGGACATTCGCCGCCCAGCAGACCTTGAGATGGATCGTCCCGCCGTGGTCGAGCCGCAGAAACGCGCTGGCGAAGTCCTCCACGTCAAACGTGGCGGGATTGTAAGAGGCACTCGACACGCCGCCGGCAAAGGCGCCGCTTTCGACGGATGAGGTGATCAGGTTTTCGTTGCGCGGGCCGATCTTCGAATACGTCGCGCCGGAGACCGCCACGACCTTGGGGTTCCCCATGATCCAGAGCACCATGTCCAGCATGTGCGCACCGAGATCGTACAACACGCCGCCGCCCGAGAGTTTCTTGATGTGGAACGAACCGTGGGTCGGAATGCCGCGCCGGCGCATCCGCGCCGCATCCGCGCAGTAGATGTCGCCGAGCTGTCCGTCCGCGGCGAAAGCCTTAGCGGCGGCGACCTGGTTGTAAAAGCGCATGGACTGCCCCACCAGCAGATGCCGGCCGGTCTCTTCCGCCGCCTTGAAAATGTCCGCCGCGTCTTGGCTGGTGACCGTCAGCGGTTTCTCGCAGAGCACATGCGCACCGGCGCGGAGCGCCGCCGTGGCGTGCGCCTTGTGCAGCCCGGCCGGTGTGCAGACCGACACGACATCGGGGGACAGCTCATTCAACATCCTGTCGACGTCATCATACACGCCGGGGATCGCGAATTTGCCGGCCGTCGATTGCGCACGGCTGAGATCCGCGTCCATGACCCCGACAAGCTCCACACCGCGCTGCGACTGCCAGGCCGGGATATGCGCCGAGTTGGCGATCATGCCGCAGCCGACCACGGCCACTCTGAGTGTGCTATCCGCCATTGTTGCTCCTTATCAGGCCTTGAGGCCGTCCAACTGCAGGTCCATCACTTCGTCCGATTTCAGAATCTCCTCCCACGTGACCAGCCGCTGCTCGTAGCCCGCCTTGCGCCCCATGATGGCGACCAGGTTGCTCTCGATGCTAGATTCGACCGTCACGTTCCGGCAGTCGCCGGAGGTGATCAGCGTGTAGAAGGTGGCGATGTTCGAGATGGCGCCGCTCTGGTACAGCGTGGTCGTTTTACCGCCTTTATACAGATTCTTGCCGAGGATCATGCACTTGCCGCCGTATTTCGCATGGAGCCGGCCCTCCGTGCCGTAGAGCTCGACGATCTGATGTTTGTCCTGTTCGCCGACGCCATCATTGTACCGCTTGGACGTGAAGGTCACGGGCACGTTACCCGGATACTGGTATATGACGCCGAAATAGTCCCAGTTGTCGCCGACCCGGTTCAACCCCGTTCGTCCTCCGGTACCGAAGGCGCTCAGCGGCGGCTTCTGGAACATCCATTGCACCATGTCAATCGTGTGAACATTGATCTCCACCATATAGTCGCCGGACAGCGCCTTGTAGCAGAGCCAGTTCCTGAGGCGCGTCTCGGGCGAGTCCGGCCCGGCTTTATGGCCGAATTCGCCAGAGTGATTGAAAACTTCACCGAACGTGATCCGTCCCAGCGCGCCCTCATGCAGCCGTTTCACCGTCTCCTGGAAGAAGGGATCGGTACGGTGCTGGAAGTCCACGAAAACGACCTGCTTGTTCTGCATCGCCTTTTTGTTCGACTCTGCGACGGTCCGGCATCCGGGAACGTCCACGGAGACAGGCTTGGCCGTGTAGACATGCTTGCCGGCATCCACGGCGTCGGCGATCTGCTGCGGGTGGAAGCAGGGCGGCGACTTGATGACGACGGCATCGAGATCCTGACATTCGAGCAGCCGCTGATACCCGTTCAACCCCGTGAAGCGCCGCGCGGCGCCGATGCCGTGCTTCTCGCCAAATGCGTCGACCTTATCCTGGAAGTAGTCGGCGCAGGCCGTCACCTGAAAGCCGCCGTGCGCATTGAAAAGGCTGCCGATCCAGGCACCGCGTGAACCGCAGCCGATCAGCCCCACGTTGATCTTGCCGTTGGCCGATGCGCCGCGAACCACATGCGGTGCCACGAGCATGCCCGATAATGCCGCTGTGCTGCGGGATACGAATGTGCGCCTTGAGAATAACTCCCCCGAATCCAGTCCGGACGTCTCTGCGGTTTTTTTCATGAGATGAGGCTCCTTTCCCTGTGTGGTTGACCGTAATGTAGCCTGAATCGCATGGTCAAACTTGTAATCAGAGGCCTTTTTTATGTATTTTATGACCATGAATCAGCAACAGTTTAAGCATGCCTTCCTGAGACGGCTTGGTGGCATCGAGGCATTTGAGCAGTTGATGGACCTGTTGCCCGACGTGGCGTTCTACGTCAAGGACAGCAAAAGCCGGTTTGTCATGTCGAACCGGCGTCATAATGAGATCTGCCATGCGGCGTCGGAGTTGCAGGTCATCGGGAAGACCGACTATGATTTCTTCCCGAAGGATCGGGCGGATCTCTACGTGGCGCGCGACCGGCAGGTCATGGAGACCGGCATCCCCACCATCAACGTTGTCGCGCCCGCGCCCGAGGAAGAGGGCTCGAACCGCCTGATCATCGGCAGCAAGTTCCCGTTGCGGGACCGCCAAGGGAAGATCGTCGGCGTCGCGGGCATCCATCGTTCCGTGGACGAAACGCGCGCGACACCTCAGTCTTACGGGCCGTTTGCCAAGGCCATGCAGTACATTCACGAGCATTACCACGAGCCCCTCCACACGCAAGAGATCGCGTCGATGGTCGGACTGTCGCACCGCCAGTTCAACCGGCGTTTCCACCGCTTCTTCAACACCTCGCTCTGCCAGTACCTGATGCGGGTGCGGATCAACGCGGCGTGCCGGTTACTTGCTGAAACCGACCAGAGCGTCACCCGTATTGCCGGCGAGGTCGGCTTTTATGACCAGAGCCATTTCTCCAGAACCTTCACCCGCCTGATGGGACTCTCCCCGCTCAAATACCGCAAGCGGCATATTCCGGGGGCGTGATTCCACGTTTTTCCGTCCGGTGCGGCGCGGTGGAATCCGCCATTGCCGGATCGCGACTCCTCCGGCACGGGTGCGATCTTTTTGTGTTGAAGTTGAGCGGCAGGAAAGCGGTTGGGGGGCGGTCTGTGGAGTGCGGGTGCTTGCTCCCGCTTTCCAAAGCGGCGGCAAGCCGCCGCACTCCAACCCCGCCTCTGCATCCCGCCCCTCGCGCTTCTACCGCGTCACCTTCCCTCAGTAAATTGGACGTTCGATGTTCGACGTTCGGCGTTATCCGGCTCGGCCCCACAGCGCCGGGCGGACCAGCGGCTCCGGCAGGTCGGGCACGCACGCCTGCACGCGGCCGAGCACCGCCGCCGGCAGCGGCCCCAGGGCGGCCACGCGCAGGTTCTCGCGCATCTGCTCTGGCGTGTCCACTCCGGTCAACACGCTCGCGACTGCCGGATTGGACAGCACGTAGCGCATGCAGAGTTCAGCCATCGTGCAGCCGGCCTCGCGCGCCACCGCCTCCAGGCCGCGCCGAACCGGAATGACTGTAGACAGGTTCGGGCGGATGCGCGCTTCCGGCATCAGCAGCAGCCCCTGCAGATAGACGCTCCGGGCGAACACATGAATCTTCTTCTGTATCGCCACGGGCCAGAAGGCCTCGAAGCGGCGGTCCAACAGGTTGCAGGGAAGCTGAAGGTAGCGCACGGTTGCCGCCTCCGCCAGAAAGCGGTCACTGTCCAGCGACACCCCCACCCCGTCCGTCAGCCCGCGCCCCACCATCTTCTCCAAGAGCGGAAGACGGCGCAGGTCTTCTTCGCGGTGCAGCAGACAGACGGCCAACCGTTCAAGCCGCAGACGCCGCAACGACTCGCGGATGGAACTTTCAATGAAGCGCTCCGCCTCGGCATCGGCACCATCCGGAATGGGCGGGACTTTGCTGACCACCGTCATCGCCTCGCGCAACCCGAGCCGATCCAGCGCGGCGCCCAGCACCTCCTCGCTCGTTCCATACGCGGCGGCTGTGTCCAGCGCGCTCACGCCGCCCTCGAAGGCCGTCTTCACGATTTCGCAGACGCGGTCAAAAGAGGGCTTGCCCGCGACATTCGCGATCCCATACTCCAGACCGAACTGTACCGTCCCCAGCATCAATCTCGAAAATTGCATCCCGACCTCCAAACCAACGCGGGCGAAGCCCGCAACCCAATTCAATCTCACACAAAGGCACAAAGGCCACAAAGGCTTCTTTTAAAACGGCATCCACCTTCGTGCCCTTCGTGGCTTCGTGTGAGAAACAACTTGTTTTTTATTGCTGGTGTTGGTTCGTAAGGCACTAACGCAGACGGAGCCCACCACCTGAAATTCTCACCACGAAGTCACTAAGACCCCGACATATTGTTAAATGCCTGCTGTTCCCTCTCTCTGTGATCAAGTGATTAAACCACAGAGGCACGGAGACACGGAGGCTTTTTGCATCACCCTTCCTCACCTCTCTTCGTGCCTTTCGAATCTTCGTGGTGCAACCACCTCTCGCGCTGCAGAACTTGAGAACTTCTCACTTCGCCGTATACCCGCCGTCCACCGGGATGTTCGTGCCGGTCAGATAACAAGAGGCGTCCGAGGCCAGAAACACGACCGCGCCTTTCAGATCGCTGTCATTGGCCAGCCGCCCCAGCATCGTGTTGGCACTGTAGTTCTTGATGAACGCCTCGGGCTGGTTGTTCAGGAAACCGCCCGGATGGAGTGCGTTGACGCGAATGCCGAACGGCCCCAGCACACTCGCCGCGAACCGGGTGAAATTGACCATGCCGCCTTTTTCGAAAAAATAGATCGGCGAGGGCGTCTTCATCATCTCGGTGCCGACGTAATTCAGCGGATCAGGTCCGCGCAACCCCATATATGAGCCGATGTTGATGATCGAGCCGGACTGATGCCGCTTCATCAACTCGGCCGCCAACCGCGTCAGGCAGAAGAGCGCCGAGCCGTTGACATGCAGACTCCGGTCAAACACTGCCATCGGCTGGTCCCAGTCCGCGCACGCGCAGCGTGTCACCGCGTTGTTGACCAGCACGTCCAAGCGCCCCCACCGCCGTTCAATCTCCGTGATCAGCGCATGAATCGACGCTTCGTCCTCCAGGTCCAGCGGCAGCGCCGTCACGTCGCCGCCAACGGCGCGCAACGTTTCGGCCACCTTCTCCAGCTCGGCGACGTTGCGTGATGCGATCACCGTCACGGCACCCGCCTCGGCCAACGCCTCCGCGAGCTGGCGTCCGTACAGTCCGGCCCCGCCGGTCAGCAGCGCCACCTTACCGTTCAGCGAAAAACTTTCCAGCACATTCATAGCATGACCTCCCTTCCGCCGCGTGCACGACTTTCGATTCCCGCGATCACCAGCCGCATCAACTCTTCGGTATGGCTGAACGGATAGGGACGAACGCCGCTCCGCAGATACCCGATGAACGCCGCGAGCTGCGCCTTGAAGGACGCGAAGGTGTCTTTCGTCACGACCGTCGCGTTGCCGGACGCGCCGCACAGCGTCATGGCACCGCCGTACACCATGCCGGTGCCGCACGCGATCACCACATCCGCACCGCAACGGTGCTTCAGATGCACCACGTTCCGTTCCGCCGTACCGGTGTTACGCACCGACACATAGCCCGGCCCCGTAATGCTGTAGACCGCCTCGAGCGCGTGAATGCCATACGTCTCCCACTTTTTCGCCATGGGCATGGCGATGAATCGCCACGCGCCCAGCGGCGCGTTGGGGGCCTGAAACGGCGCGTATTCGGCGGCATAGCGTGTAGAACTGGAGGACAGGATCGCCGCGCCGTCCGCCACCCAGCGCTGGAACTGCGCCAGATCCGCCGCCGTGTCGCACAGCGGTTTGTCAATGAAGAGCGGCACGCCCGCCTCCACAAAGGGACGCGCACGCCGCACATGCTCACCGCCGATGTCAGTCGCAATCAGCACCGCATCGACTGCGCCAATCAGCGCTTCCGGCGTCTCCGCGACGTGCGGGATATGCGACAGCGCCGCCACATGCTCCGCGTCGCTGCGCGCGTCGCAGAACACATGCGTGACGCGCGCGCCCGCGATCCCGAACGCTTCGGGCGGCTGGAGGTTCAGATAGCCCGGAATGCCCGGGAAAGGGCACTCCGCCGTCATACGAGCACGGTCGTAACCGTTCAAGATCGCGCTCCACGAATAGGGATGCCCGTTGCCTTCGGTCATCCCGATCACACCCAGCCGGATGTCATTCGCATCTCTCACGACTGCACGCATACCTTCTCCTCTCCTAACTCCCAACGCGGGCGAAGCCCGCAACCCAATTCAATCTCACACAAAGGCACAAAGGCCACAAAGGCTTCTTTTAAAACGGCATCCACCTTCGTGCCCTTCGTGGCTTCGTGTGAGAAACAACTTGTTTTTTATTGCTGGTGTTGGTTCGTAAGGCACTAACTCCTAATTCCTAATTCCTAACTGCTTCCCGCCCCGCCACACCAGTCCCTCGATCCCGGTTTTCCTGTTAGGGCACACCACACTCACCACCAGCGCGACCACCAGGCAGGTGACGATGCCAATCGCCCCATACAGGAGCAGATGCGGTTTCCAAGACAGCGAGACGGCGTCCAGCCCGATGCACACCACGTAATTCGCGACCAATCCACACAGTGCCGCCATCGCACCCACACGTGGTGCAAAAATCCCCAACATGAAGAGGCAGGCCAGACCGCTGGTCAGAATACCGATGAATTTCAGAAACTGGTCATAGACCGCGCGGATGTCGATATTGGCCAAGATCAGTGCGCCCGCCATGCCGGCCAGACCGACCGCCACGGTGCAGCCTTGCGCAATGCGCACCTGCGCGCGGTCGCCGGTCGCGCCGCGCCGCAGCCTGACGAACCAATCGCCGGTGATCGCCGTCGCCGATGAATTCAGATTGGCCGCCAGCGTGGTGATCGTCGCGGCGAAAAGGCCGGCCAGCACAAGGCCGGCCGCTCCGACCGGCAGCTCGTGGGTCATGAACATCGGCAGGATGGAATCCGCTTTGGGCATGGTCACCGCGAGGCGTTCAGGATGGGACCGGTAATAGGTGAACAAGGCGGTGCCGATGCTGAAGAAAATCGCGCCGGTGCCGATGCCCAGCGGCACATTGAGCCAGAGGCTGCGGCCGGCCGCGCGCACGTCGCGGGTGGTCATGTAGCGCTGGATCACGCACTGATCGCTGGTGTAGGAGATCAGGCACTCCGCCAGCCCCCCGATCAGCACGACCCAGATCACCGGGCGAGAGAAATCGAACGCGGCGTCGATCATGCGGAGCTTGCCGGCTCCGCCGGCCGCCGCGGCCACGCCCGCGACACCGCCGTCGCTGCCGGCCGCCAGCAGCACAAGGATCAACAGTGCGCCGCCCAGCAGCACCGCCCCCTGTACCACGTCGCTCCAGATCACGGCTTCGATGCCGCCGAACGCGCAGTACACGATCGTCAGCAGACAGACCGCCACGATGCACGCATTGACATCGGCACCGGTCGCGGCAGAGACCGCCAGCGCGGGCAAATAGGCCACGACCGCCACGCGCGCCACCATGAACAGATTGAAGGCCAGGCTCGCGAACAGGCGGCACGCGAGATTGAAGCGCAGTTCGAGATACTCGTAGGCGCAGGTGAGATTCAATTTGCGGAAGAACGGTAGATAGCAGCCGATCACCAGCGGCGGGATCAAGGCGATGCAGGCGCATTTGGGGGCGTAGCGCCAGTCCGACATGTAGGCCAGCGCCGGCACCGCCAGAAACGTGATCGAACTGAACATCGCCGCGAAGATGCTGATGCCCGCCGCCCACCACGGAATGCGCCCCCCGCCCTTGAAGTAATCGTCGGCGCTCTTTTTCTTGCGCATGAACCACCCGCCCATCACGGCCAACCCACAGAAATATCCGCCCATGACCGCCCAGTTGACAGGGTGGAACCTACGGCGCGCGACAAACCGTCCGACTGCGCACAGCGGCGTGCGGACGCCGGGCTGCACCTCGCCCGACGCCAGCAGGATGTCCCCGTTCGCGCGTCTGATCGCCGCGCCCGCCACAGTCGGCGGAAACGGCACCTCGCCCAGTTCAAACCAGCGGTCGGTGACCGTGTGGTAAACGAGCGCGTTACGGTTCCAGGTTGTCGGCAGGGTGGATTGATAGGCGATGCGCTGCGCCTCGCGCGCCGCGCCCGTGAGCGTCGCCATCTTGCGCTGGTTATCGTCGAAATAGGCCGCGTCCAGCCCGCCGAAGAACAGCACATGCTGATCGCCGACTGTCACACACGTTGCGCCGATCAGCGGCCATGCCGCCGCCGGGGACGCGGACGATCCGTCCGCAACAGGCACCGCCGCCGCAATCGGTCGCCAGACACCGGCGTGATCCGGCTGCGCCAGGTCATACACATACCCATCCGTCAGTGCCACCCATCCGCCATCCGCATGCTTGGCATATCCGCCGACCACGTACAGGCACGTCCGTTTCTGGTCGCCGTTCTGAACGAAGGCCTGCGCCTGCATGCGCCCCTTGACGCCCGGCAGCGGCGGCAACGCGCGCCAGCCTTTTTCCGGCGCATCAAGATCCAGCCGCCACACGTCGCTGGACAGCTTGTCAGTCCCTTCGCCGCCCGCCACAAACACCAAGGACTCCCGCGCCGCCGCCGCGCCCAGCCGTGTTGGGCAAGGGAAATCCGGCAGCGCACGTTCCACCGCTTGACCGCGCACGCCGTCCCAAGTCAACAAAAACGCACGTGCGGAGGTCTCGCCATCCGTCGCACCGCCGACACACGCGATCCCCTTGCCTGTCGTGGCCGACACGCCCTCCGCGACCGGTCGCGACAGCCGTCCGGCGGCCACCCAGTTCGTGCTGCCTGCGGACAACGCGACGATATCGGCGCAGTACCGTTTGGGGCCGCCCACCAGCAGCGGCGCTTCCGGAAAGTTTGAGCCGCCCGCCAGCAGAGCGACACCGTTATGCTCCCCGTAAAACGGCGCACCCACACCGATCGCTGGACGGCCAGACGGCTGCTGCGGCAGGCCGAACCCTTCAGACCATTCCAGCGTGACCGGCGGGCTGCCGCGTGTCGCGCCCGGCGCGAACAACAATAAAACTCCCGTCGCCATCAACGCGCCTGACAGGCTGAAACCCTTTTTTGACATAAGCCCCCTTGATACGTTAAGCGTACCTAACATACCCGTTTCCCCGCTGTCTTACGTTCACAAAAAAGCAATTGTAATAACGTTGTATTTAACGGGCCTTCTCGCAGCCGCCATACACGCGGACGCCACCGGGTTCCGGATGCTTCGCAAACGCGGCCATCAGCGTGCCGCAATACTGCGACAGCCCGACCACATCCGCGCCCACAGAAAGAAAGCGGTACCCCATGTCCACCCACGCATCGATTTGATCAGGCCCGGCCACCGTGCCCGCGAACTTGCCGTGCGCGAGCGCCGCCTCCGCCACGCGCCGCCGCGCCTCCAGGAGCCGCGGATGCGTCCATTCGCCTGGCGCACCGATCCCCTGGCTGAAATCGCCCGGCCCGAAAAAGAGCATGTCGATGCCGTCCAGCGCCGCAATCGCATCGAGATCGTCCAGCGGCTCCGGGTCTTCGATCTGGACAATGACCATTCGCTGTTCATTCGCCTGCAGCAGATAGTCGTTGAACGCCACCCCGCAATAGGCGCCGTCCGCATTCCCGCCGTCGACCGGTCGCCGTCCGACCGGATGAAAGCGGGTCATGCGCACCACGTTCTGCGCATCCGCCAAGCTCATGACATGCGGCACCATGATGCCGGCCGCATCCAACTCAAGCGGCCGGATGTAATCGCTGTAGCCGCCGCGCGACACGCGCACGATCACATCGGTGTCATGCGCTTTGGCCGCCCAGATGCAGGCCTCGACCGCCGACAGGTCATTCGGCACATGTTCACGGTCCGTCCACAAACAGTCAAAGCCCGCCAGCGCGGCGATTTCCGCCGCGCGCGCATCGGCTAGGTTCAGTTTGAAACAACTCGCGATTCCGCCCGCACGCAGCTTCGCCAACGTCCGGCTGGGACGCATCCGACACAGACTCATACCGTTTTCCTTTTTTTGAAACCAAATCCCGCTTTTTATTCCGCCGAGTGCTTACCGGTGCCCTCTGGCGTCTCCAGCGTCAACCATTCGATCCCTTGAGGCGTCGCGCGGAAGCGCTTGGCGCGGATGCTCGAACCGTGGCCCTCCTCGTAGTACACGATCAGGATCGAACCGTCCTTGAGCGTCACCATGCTGGGGTACGCGCCGCCGACCGAGTCGACCGGCACATTGGCGCTCCAGGATTTGCACTCGTCCAGACTGTAATGCAGGCTCGTGGCCGGCAGGCGGTGCGCCATCAGGATGATATCGCCCGGCGCACGGTGCAGATAATGGCAATGCCCGGGAAAACCGAAAAGCTCGGCCGTCGTCCAACTTTTCCCGCCGTCCTTGCTGACCGACCAGCCGGAATGCTTTTGGCCGCGCAGCACCGCGAACAGCGCCCCGTCTTTCAGTTCAATCACATCGGTCTCCGCCTCATACCGTAGGCCGCCGGTCGGTATATTGGCCGGCACCGACCACGATGCGCCGCCGTCGCCGCTGAACGTCACCGCGCCGCACGCCCCTGAAGCATCCTGCTTGTAGAGGCCCAGCGCGAGCCTCCCGTCAGACAGTTCACGAATCGGAGAGGAGCAGTAATACGCTTTCGCGATCTGACGCGGCTCCCGTTCCCAGGTCCTGCCGCCGTCCGCGCTGGTCACGATGAAGGAACCCAAGCCGTCAAACCCCTTGGCCCCGTCCGGTTTAGGTTTCAACGTGAAAAAGACACAAGCGATCCGGCCGTCTTTCAAGAGTGTGACCGACGGATCACGGTCGTCGTACGGGCCGTCAAACAGAATAAACGGTTCAGACCAGGTCCTTCCCTCGTCCGCGGAATAGCAGCCGCTGATCCTGCCGCCTTTCGGCAAAGCGTCGTTGGGCATGGCCACATGGCCGTAGCCGGCGTAAAAAACCGCCAGCAGCCGTCCATCCGCAAGCCGGCACACATCCGGGAAAGCCTCGTAGGCGCCCGCGCCCGCATCGGCACAGACATGTATCCAGTTCTTCACCTCCACGATCTTCCGCCAAGGAGCCGCCAACTCGGCGGGTTCCCCCTGCACCGTGATGTCGCGCAGGTGCGCGACGGTCTGGCTCGCGTAGAACCCGACCCGCCCGGGCTTGCCGGCGCACGCCACGTCAAACAGCAGCGCGTCGTTGAAGAACACACGCACGTGCGTTCCTCTGCGCTCGACGCGCGCGGTGTGCCAGGTGTCGGGAGCCTGCGGTTTGCCGGCCCGCTTGACCTCTTGCCAGGGGGTCTCGCCATCCCCGCGGCACAGGATCGCCGACCGGGAATCGAAATGGACGTACGTCGACGTCGCAGAATCGGTCGAACCCAGCACAAAACCGACCGCCATCACGCCCGCGCTTTTCTCCACGCGGTACGACGCCGACAGTGTGACATCGCCGAAAGCGGGCTCCTTCAGGAAAACGCGGCACGGCGTCTGCCTCCCGTCCAAAACCAGCTCGCCTCCCGCCACACGCGCCCGGTTGTCTCCCGAATGCCATTGCTCAAAAGCTTTTGCGTCACGAAGATCGATCTCTACCCGCCGCTCCTCAGCCCCGCGCCCTACCCGCGCAGACAGACACAAACAAACCAAGCCCCCCGCCACCACAAAACCGCCCGCCATTCTCTTTTCCTTCGTCATACCTTTCTTTCCCCCTTCATGAATCTTCATGTCTTTCATGGTTAAAACCAACCGAGCACTGCCAATCTCCACTCGCTAATCGCCACTAGCTACTCTCCACGCTCCGCACCGCTCGGCTGCGTACCCGTGTCCGACACAATCGTAAGCCTGTTCGTCTCGCCGGCGAACACGGGATTGTAGTGGATCTCGCCGACCGTCACATCCCCCGTTAACATCAATTCGCCGGTCGCCAGCGACAGATCCGCGATCTCGCCGGGGCCCGGCAGGATCCCGTCCGCCCAATCGGCCGTGTTGGTCCATCGTCCCCCGTCCGCGTTCAAATACGCGCGGACCGCCGGCCAGCCGGGTGCCGGTGAAAGCCACTGAACGCCAGCGGGTGTCACCTGGAACCGCTTCGCGCGGATACTCGACCCTGTCCCCTCTTCGTAATACACGATCAGCGTCGAGCCGTCCTTCAGCGTCACCATGCTGGGATAGGCGCCGATGACCGTATCGACCACGATATTGGTGCTCCAGGTCTGCCCCTCGTCCAGACTGACGTGCAGACTCGTGTCCGGCAGGCGGTGCGCCATGAGGATGATATCGCCCGGTGTGCGGTGCAGATAGTGACAGTGGCCCGGAAAGCCGAACAGCGCGGCGGTCGACCAGGTCAGGCCCCGGTCCCGGCTGACCGACCAGCCCGAGTGGTTCTGGCCGCGCAGCGCAGCGAACAGCGCCCCGTCCTTCAGCTCGATCACATCGGTCTCAGCCTCATACCGCAAGCCGCCGTTCGGAATGATCACCGGCGCACTCCAGGTCATGCCGCCATTCTCACTGATCGTCACCGCGCCCCACGCGTCTGTCGATGTCTGCTTGTAGAGCCCCAGAATCAGGCGACCGTCCGCCAGCTCGCGCACCGGCGACGAACAGTAGTAATCGGCTGAGATTTGTTGCGGCACGGTGTCCCACGTCACGCCTCTGTCGGCACTGGTCACCGCGAACGTGCCGAGCCCCGTATAGGAGGTTTCGCCGGTCGGCTTCAAGATAAAGAAGGTGCAGATCAGACGGCCGTCCCGAAGCTGGGTGACGGACGGATCGCGGTCATCGTACGGCCCGTCGAACAACGTCCGCGCGGCCGTCCAGGTCTGGCCTTCGTCCGCCGAGGTGCAGAGCGCGATGCGCCCGCCGTTCGGCAGGGATTCGTTCGGCAGCGAGACGTGCCCGTAACCGGCGTAGAAGACCGCCATCAGACGCCCGTCGGCCAGCCGGCACACATCGGGAAAAGCCTCGTATCCACCCGCGCCCGCATCGGTGCAGACGTGCAGCCAGTCCTGCTGCGCCGCCGCGACCAAGGCTCCCAGAGCCCACACGCTCAGCACGGCTACGCACCTCATTTTCACATGATTCCTTTTCGCGATCTTCATCCGTCACTCTCACACTGCCTGCGGGACCGGGCTTCACACATCAAAGCAACAACAGCACGGTCCCCTTTGGGGGCGGCGGCGGCGGCGGTGCGGGCGGCTCCGGCGGATCCGGCCACAGCACACTGAACTGCACCAGCGCGTAATGTGCGCAACCGGTGCTGCTCGACTGGTTCGCGCCCCACAGGACACGCTTGTACGCGCCTCCGCCCTTCGCGATGCCCGCCTGGAGTTGGGCGCCGTCGCACGACAGACTCGCCGTGCCGGACACCGGGTCGTACGCCAACTCGTAGGTGTGGTAAACGCTGCCGCCCGCCACCGTGTGGATAATCGGCTCGCTGTTCACCCGGACACGCGCGTTACCGGTCGCATCGCTGCCGTAACTCAGCGAGTAGGTATAGCTGTCTGTCGAAATCTGCACGCCCACGGAACCGTCCAAGGCGTCGTTTTCACCTATCACGCGCAGCCGTGCGGTCAGCCGCCAGCCGTTCGTGTTCGCCCCCTCGATCTCCCGGTCCAGCAGGGTCGTGGTGTAGTAGGCCAACGTCGATGTCGAGATGTCGTCGACCCGCCACGCGTCGACCGTCTCACCGCCGACCGTCTCGGTGACCGGACTCACCGGCACCAGATTGGTGTTGCCGCCCAAGATCCAATTCTCGCGCGGTGACTCGGCCGCGATGTTCGGATCGAAGCGACCGACATGGCGGATCACATACGGCAGCGTCACCACCGAAAATTCATCATAGTAGGCGTCGTGGGCCTCGACATTTCCGTTCGATGCCCGGTTCTTCCAAAATCCCGGCGCGCTCTCGGGCGACGCGCTGACGGCGGCAAAGCCGTTGTGCGCCATGACCGGCTCGCCGTTGACCAGCACCTGCAAGCGGTTGCCCGAGAGCAGCGTCTCAAACGTAAACGGTTCGTTGTCGCCGAGGCGACCGTCGCCATCCGCGTCAAAGGGAAGACCGTTGACCGAGATCGGCAGCGAGCCCGCCGTGCCGTAGGTCAGGTAATCGCCGCCCGTGAACGGGTTTTTTATATATTTGTTGTTGTCGAAGTTTTCGCGCAGAAACAACCCGCCGGCCGCCGTCATCTGCACATGGACCGCCCCCAGGAAGTCGGCCCCCGTGTTCGTGCGCAGGCTCGGGGTCGCCCTCAGCAAGAAACCGCACGTATTCTTGACCGTCGCGCCGGACGCGCCGGATCGCACGAAACGCAGCCGCGTCTTGAACAGGCCGTTCGGCCAGGACGCCGCAGCCAAGGCCAAGGCCGGATCGCTACTTCCGTTACCCAGGCGCAACTCGCCGTTTGCCACGGAAGCGATGTCTCCCATACGCTGATACGGCATGTATTCACTCCAGTCAGCGGCACCCGACTCGGTGCGGCCCAGGCTGTCGTAGGTCGGTGCGGCGTCATCGCGCGAGAAACCGTCCGCGAGTAGCCGCCCCGGCCGTTGCAGTTCTACCGACAACGTACCCGTCCCGGAAAGCGCTTCATGGTCGACGGCCCGATAAAGCCCTGCATCCAATTCCAGGCCGCCGATCCTTGCCCGGAACACCGTGGCCGTGCCGCCCGTCAGTGCAACCGTCCCTTGTTCTGAAACATCCAGGCAAACCAGACGCGCGCCGTCATTCAATTCAAGCGTACCCTCCCCTGCGACACGTGCCCAAGAGTCGTTCCCTGTGACCACCACCGCACTGTTGGTGTTCAATCGGAACACGCCGCCGGTCACCATCAGCGCACTGAGTTTCGCGAACACGCCGGGTGCCAGATCGAGGAGCCCGCCGGCCACCGTCACCGCGTTCAAGCCATTCAGCGTTCCTGTCGCGGTCACCGTGCCGTTGCTGACAAGGAGCGGGCCGGCGAAGCTCGCGCCAGCCAGGACCAGCGTGTCCGCGCCCTCCTTCACGAGCCCGCCTGGCCCGGCCAGCGCACTGATCGTGTTGGTGAAACCGCTGCCCTCTGAGCAGAAACGAACCAGCCCGTTGGTCAGTTTGGGCGTCGTGTCGGCGTTGATCGTATAGCCGGCGTTGAACGGCCGCAGAATCGCGCCCCCTCCGAGATTGAGCGTGCTACCAACGCCTGCCCCGCGGTTGACAACGCCTCCGAGCCACAGCTCGCCGCCCGTCAGATTGTAGGTCCCGAGCCCGCGGGCATCCGCCGAAAGGTGCATGGTTGCGGTACGCAGCACGCCGGCACTCTGATTGACAACCCCTGTGCCACGGAAGCTGACGTACATCGTCTTGTTGTTCAAATTCACTTCGCCGCCCGACAGATTGTATTCCGAGTACCCGCCGATCGCATAACCGTTCAGAAAGATGCCCTGCGTCAAGGCGGTGGTCATGTCGAGCAGGCCGCCTTCGTGCGTCACGACGGTGCGCGAACCTGTGCCGTCCTCCAACAGACGATTACCGCCCCACAGCAGATCGGCATGTTGCCCAGAGTTGTATGATGCATAGGTTGCCCCATCACGCATCACGAACTCGGCAGGCCCGCCCGTATCCGGTTCCACCGTTCCCAGATGTAGGTGCGTACCCGTAGCGTCGATCGAGCCTTCATTTACGAGCCGTCCCTGCTCGACATAACAACGACCGACTGTTTTCAATTCCCGTCGTACCACCAGCGTGCCGTAACCGTCCTTGGTCATCTCGCCGTCGGGAGCGATGTCTGCTTCTATCCGTAATTCCGCCCCCGTGCCCACACGTATCCGCCTCATCCCGGAAGTGGTCAGGAACACTTTCCGTGACACGGGCACCTCGATATCAGACAACACCGTCAGCACATTTGTCACCTCGCCGGGCGCGGGCGCATAGTGGACTTCACCGACTGTCACATTTTCGGAGAGCACGACCGTCCCAACCGCTGCGGACAGCTCGGCCACATCGTCAGGGCCCGGCTTGACACCGCCTTCCCAATTCGCGCTGTTTACCCATGCTGAATCCACACCGCCCTGCCAGATGCGCGTAGCGGCCTGTACGGCACACGCCGCACTGACGAGCAGGACACATCCCAAGCGTATTCCCGTATGCTTCATCTGTCACCTCCATGCTGGTTGCGTAAACTGTCGCCCTTCACGGCAAACTTCCTTCAATGCCCGACGTTCCGAGTACTCGTTCAGGTTATCCTCTCGTTCATTACCGCTCAGTGCACGGCGGGCTTGCCTCGTGATACGCCTCGATTTCACGCAAAACAAGAAAGCGCTTGCCGATGTCCGAGCTGCGCGTGACCGTCACGCGCAGCCGCTCCACCGTGACCGGCTCGAACGCGCACACCAGCGGCACGGCGTTGGTGTGGCCGCGCCGCGTCGCCGCATCGCGCACATCGGCCAGAACCTGCCAGGCACCGTTCACACGTCCCTCCACCTTGACATCTTCGGGTGCGCATTGATTTTTCCAGCTCAGGTTGCCGCCCTTCAATGCCACCCGGTTTACGGCGGCAGGCCGCGCGGGTGCCAGTTCGATGGTCACCGGCCAGTGCTCGAACGTGACGGACGAGTGAGTCGAGTCATCGCCGTCGATCAGCTCGGTCACAAATTCGCTCTCCTTCCCTGACCCGGTTTCACACGCGCTGCCGCCTTTATCCACCGCCAGCACATTGCGCAGCCGGCGCGGACGCGCGCCCGGCTCGGCCGTCTTCGGCGGCGGTGCAGCCAGGATGGCGCGCCGCGCCTCGCCAAGCATCGGCCAGACGTTGGGCTTCACCAGGCACATCTCTTCATACACGCCCAAATAATCAAAGCCGGCCTGCGCCAAATCGATCAACCGGTCGCGCATATACACGCCGCGCCCGGCCGGCTTGACCTCTGCTGGCAGACCTGGAATCCAGAAATCAAACCCGGCGCGCACGCCGTTGCGCCGGCACAGCCAGAGCAGCGCGCGGATGCGTTCGCTGTCGCGCACGAGCTGAACCGAGTCGCCGCAGTGCCGCGGCTCGATCAGAAAATCCTCGCACAGCCGCTCTTCAATCAACCGTTCCGGCGGCACCACCCAGCCGCCGCAACTCGTATCCAGCAGCGAGGTCGGGGCCTGAAACAGACAGAGCCGTTTGCCGCGCGCGGCAAACAGGGGACGAAGCTCGCGCAGCCACTGCACCACATACTCCCCATAGATCATGCGCAGTTTATACGTGTCGTAGCGGCCGTCCGCGGGCTGTCCCCAACGTGCGTGGTAATCGGCCAACGCGACATCGTTGTAGAGATAGCCGCCGTAGTCATGCCGGTTGCCGTCCCAGATGACGTTGTGCTGATAGTGCAGCTTGAGGGCCACGCCGGCCACGCCTTCACGCGCCAGCAGTTCTTTAACGACAGCGGTCTTGTAGGCGCGCACCTCCGGATAGCCGAAGCAGAGCAGGCCCCAGCGGGAACGGCCTTCACGGTCCACGCAGCGGAAGTGCGGATGCTCTTCCAGAAATTTGGAACTCCACGCCTGGACAGGCGGCAGCGCGCGCCGGCCGTCATCGATCGGATCGAACCACGCATAGAGCGCCACGCCGTTGCTCAGCGCGGCCCGGCCCGCGCAGGCCAGCGGGTCGCCGGCGGCGATGGCGCGCGTGAACAGCTCCTCAGTGTGGGGACGGTGCAGGATCTTGAACGCCGCGTCGCCATGGGGAAAGGCGCGTGCCTTTTCTGCCGCGTCCAGTGCCCGGAAGTCTCCGTTGAGCGTCACGAAATTCGCGCCGCTCTGCCGCCAGCCCTCGGGCTCCAGCAAGGCGTCGCTCGCCTCCATGCCGCCGTTGACCAGCCGTTCCTTTCCGGTGCTGTCCCGCAGCGACAGCGCGTCGGCCACAAACACATGGATGTCGGAACGGCCATATGAAAACACGCCGACAAAGAAGGGACGTTCCGCCGCGAAGCGCAGGGCCGCATGCCGGAACGCTTCGCCGGCCACCTCGTCGCTGCGCGCGAGCACCTTGCCGCTGGCGGCGTCCACCGCAGCCAGAAAGGCCCCGCGCGCCATCCGCGGCCCCAGGCCGAGCGCGGCGAGCGCGCGCGCGGGCCACGGCACCGCCGGCAAGACCGGCGAGCTGAGCGCGGCGCGGAACACGAAGGTGTCCGGTGTCGTCACGTCGACGCGCTGCACCAGCCCGCCGAACGGCAGCGCATCCAGCGCCGCCACGCGCGGACGCGCGCCGGGCGACACGCCGACCTTGGCGGCGAACGCGCCCTCGGCCCGCCGCGCGTCGGTATTCGAACGGATGCGCGGCACCTCGTGGATGCCGTAGGTCAGGCGCGACGGGTAGCTGGCGATCTGACACACCGCGCGCCAGGTCGCCATGGTCACGCCGTTGCTGGCACAGGCCGCGAACAGGGCGTCGATCTGCGCCGGCCCGTAGAACGGCGCGTCATAATGGCTCTGCGCCACGGTCTGGTTGTCGAACACGTCCACGTCCACGCAGAGCGCGGCGCACTCCTGCGCCCTTGCGGCAAGAACGGATCCGATAACGATCCCCGCCATCCGCCATGTGTTTTTTCTCAGCACGTAAAATGCCTCTTACTTTCTTTCGTTCGTCCATAACTTGAGAGTTGTAAGTTGAACGTTGAGCGTTGAAGGTTACCCCCTCGATCATTCGTATTACGGTCGCGCGGTAGGCTCGTCCCTCCCGAACCCAAGCCGCGCGTCATCGCAGCCCGAACAGCGTTCCCTGCGGTCCTTGAGGCCCGACCACTTTCAACACGCCGGTTCCCGTAAAAGTCTCGTCCAGCACCTTGTCCACCTCGCCGGTGCAGGCTGACGAGCCGTAACGCTGGCCGCGTCCGGGGCAGGCGTATCCATTGATCACCAGCGCCCCGACTTCAACCTCGCCCTCGAAATTCAGGTGGATCCGTCCTTCCGCCGCGGCCCTGAGCACCAGGTTGGTGTTCAGCGCCTCGCCGCTTCGCCGCAAGTCCAGATGGGCACCGGTGTCCACCCACAGATTGGTGCACTGCGTCAGGCATCCCGCTGCCGCGACGGTGCACGTCCCTGCCAGGATCAGCGCTGACCCGCCGAAGGCATTGGTGTTGGAGAGATAGAGCTGGCCCTCTCCCTCCTTCACGAAACCGCCCGCACCCGCCGCAGGCGCCGCCGCCGTAAACTGGAGCGTGCGTCCTGCGGACGGCGCGAAGGACACGTCGCCGTTGAGACCGGTCAACTCGATCGGCGAACGCAAGACCAGCCACGTCGGGCCGCGCGGCTCGACCCGTCCTCCGCCCAAACGGAAGAGCACGCGCGCGTCCATATCTGTGGTCGTTTCACCGACTTTGAGCAGCCCGCCGCTCAGGTTCACCTCGCCCGGCGTCCCGGCGAGACGCTGGATATCCGCCACGCCGCCCGACTGGTTGAAAATGCCGTAATGGCCGTTATGCAGAGGGCCGTTCCTGCCGAAACGAAGCTCATTGGTCACGGCCAGCGTGCCGTTGACCAGATTGTAGGTGCCGGTCCCGGTGACCTCTGTGTAGGCGGCGGTGTGCCCCAGCGCAATGCGCACACCCCAGTTGATGCCCGGCACCACCGTGCCGCCGTTCTGCGTGAAGACGCCGGGCCCCGGCTCGGACGCCAAGGCATTGAGCGCCGTGATGAAACAGGTACCGCTGAGCGACGCGCCCGGAGTGTCGGCCATGATAAATTCGGGCGTCAGTCCGGGATCGAACCGCGAGAGCTTGCCGACCGAGATCAGCACGTTGTTCATCGCCCCTTCGTTGATCACCTTCCCGCCGTCGACATACAGGTAGATGACCGAGGCCGACGTGACCAGCGACGGATACGCATAGGTGCTCCGGCGCAGGATCAGCGTGCCTGCGCCGCGCTTATGGATCGATCCCATGATGCAGAGATCGTGATCCAGCACCAGCGTCTCACCGACCGCGACATCCAACACGCCGTTGTCCGCCAAATAGAGCGTGCTGGTCGCGTCTTGCGGCGAGGCGTTGGACACAATCGCCCCCGCAACGCCCGAAGCCAGGACAAGCTGCCGATTGGTGACGGCTGCGAGATCCAGCATCACGGTGGCGACCGGCGCCTCGTTCGAAACGGCCGCCGACAGATCGGCCGCCAGATACGGGCTGTTCGGCAGAATCCCGGCGACCCAGTTCGCCGCCGTGCTCCACAGTCCGTCGCCAGCCGCGCCGGTCCACTGCCCGGGCTCGGCACCCACGATCAGAACGCCGTCACCCGTCAGCGCCGCGCAGTTCGACGCCGTGTAGACGTCCGCCGGCCATTCCGCGCCGGCCACGAAGAATCGCTCGGCGGTGATCACCACGCCGGACTCAAGCGTGATCATGCCGTTCGTCACCGCCAGCGTCCCCAGCTTGGCGGTGCCGGTTGATGTGACGGTGAGACTTCCTTCGAGCAGCAGCAGGTCATTGGTGCCGACAAGCGAGCCGCTGACCGTCAGGGTGCCGTTGCTCACCGTTACCAGCCCGGACAAGGCACCGGCTCCCGCAAGCGCGAGCGTGCCGTCGCCCGTTTTGGCAAATCCTCCGCTGCCGGAGGTCGCGCCTGAAAGGGTCAGCGAACGGGCGTCCTCCAACGCGAAGCACATGTCGCCGCCCTCGCCTGTAAAGACTACGGGGCTGGCGAGCGTCACCGCTGCGGTCGTGAACGCTTTGGTCTCCAAGCGCCCGCCGCCCAAAAACCACGTGCAATAGACCGAGGACGCATTGTCAAAACGATCCACCCGCAGCAGCCCGCCGGTCAGCCGCACCTCGCCGCCCCGCGGCACGAAGTTGTCGATGTCGGCCACGCCGCCCGACTGATTGAAGGCGCCCCGTCCGGCATTGGCCGCCAGCACAAACGAATGGGTCACGCGCAGCATGCCGTTCACCAGGTTGTAGGTGCCGGTGCCGCCGAGCGACGCGCCCGCAGCCGCAAATCCGATCTGTGCGCGCGTCAGCCAACTGATGCCGGGCTCGACCGTCCCCCCGAGCTGCGTGAACACGCCGTTGCCGGGATGCAGCGAAGTCGCAAGCCAGCTCATGGCGCTCAGGAATGTCGTGCCGCGGATCTCCGCCTGCGGCGTATCCGCCAGAATGAAGACCGGCTCATTCCCCGCGACACTCCGGTCCGGCTTGCCGGGCATGACCAACACGTTCGTGACGGCGCCACACCCGACCACCGTCCCCGCTTCGACGGCGAGCGTGATGGTGGAACTTGCCGTCACCAGCGACGGCAGCGCGAAGGTCGTGCCGGCCAGAACCAGCGTGCCTTCGCCGCGCTTGTAGAGCGTGCCCATCAGACAGAGGTCGTGCTCCAGCACCAGCGTTTCACCCGCACCCACATGAACGGCGCCCGATGCACTCATGTACAGCGTGTTGGTCACACCCGCCGGGCTCGCGTTGGTCACCGCCGCGCCCGCGATGCCCGCATCCAGAACCAGCAAACTGTTGGTGAGGCCGCCGACATCCAGCAGCAGCGTGGCCGAAGGCGTTTCGGTCGAGACCGCGCCGGAGAGATCCGCCACCGCCTTCACACCGGCCGGCATCACGCCGGACTGCCAGTTGGCGCCCGTGCTCCACAGGCCGTCGCCGCCCGCGCCGGTCCAATAGCCGCCGTTGACGAGCAACGTGCCTGTGCCGGTGATCGCCGGACAGGTCGCGGCCGTGTAGGCGCCGGGCGCCTGCGCCACGCCGTCAATCCTCAAGCCATACACTGCGGCTGTTCCGCCTGCGCTCAGATCGATGCTGCCCGATTCCGACACATCCAGCACCGTCACGCCGGGCAGCAGCGCGCCGCTCAACAGCCGCAGCGTGCCGTTCCCCAGCACGCGCACGCGGGGCACAAGGCCGGTCAACGACAACGTGCTGTTCGCGGCGACCTGAAACACGCCGCCCGTGACGGTCAGCGCGCTGAAGGTCACGGCTACTCCGCCGAGATTCACGGTCCCGCCCGCGACCGTCACCGCGTTGCCGCCGGTCATCGCCTGGCTGATGTTCACCGTGCCGTTGCTGACGATCACGGGGCCGGTGAAACTATGCGCGCTGCCGGCGATATTCAAGGTGTCCGCGCCCGCCTTGATGAAGCCGCCCGGCCCCTTGAGGCCGCTGACGGTGTTTGTGAACGCGCTGCCGTCCGAACAGAACTGCGTGAGGCCGCCGATCCCGGTCAACTGCGGGGCCGTGTTGTCATAGATGTTGAATCCCGCGTTCAGCGGATAGACTCGCGCGCCGCCGATGTTGAACGCCGCCTTGCCGCCGCCCTTTTGCGCGATGCCGCCGAGCCAGAGTTCGCCGCCGGTCAGGTTGTAGGTGCCATCGCCCGTCGTGGACGAAAAATTCATATACGAGGCACGCAGGATGCCGCCGCTCTGGTTGACGACGCCGGTGCCGTTAAAGCCGATGAAGACCCCTTTGGTGCGCAGGTTGATTTCGCCGCCCGAAAGGTTGTAGACACTGTGTCCGCCGGCCGCGTAACCGTTCAGAAACACGCCGCCGGTAACGTTGGTGGTCAAGTCCAGCAGGCCGCCTTCGTGAGTGACGATACCACGCGACCCGGTGCCGCTTGCCAACAGACGGTTGCCGCCCCAGAGGAGGTCTGAGCCTTGGGTCGGGATATACGACGCATAGGTCGAGCCGGCACGCATCACGAACTCCGGGGCCGCGCCGGGGTCTGGCTCGACGGTTCCCAGATGCATGCGGCAGGCATAGATCGACAGATCGCCCTCGTTGATGACGCGGCCCTGTTCGATCAGGAGGTCGGTCCGAACAGTAGCGGGCATCCTGCGTTTGAACACCAGCGTGCCGTAGCCGTCCTTGCGCAGCGTGCCGGTCGGCTTGACGTCTGCGTCCAGCCGCAGTTCCGCGCCTGCCCCGACCTGGATGCGGCGCGTCGCCGTGGTGGTCAGGGTGATCAGCCGCGAAGAGGGCGCGGCCGTGTCCGAGAGGATCGTCAGCACGTTGGTCGTGGCGCCGGCCGCCGGATTATAGAGAATCTCGCCGACGGTCTGGTCGACCGTGAGATCGATCGTGCCGGTCGCGGCCGAAAGATCCGCCGTGTCGTTCACGCCCGGTAGGACCCCGTCCTGCCAGTTGGCGGTACTGGTCCACAGTCCGCCCACGCTGCTCAGCCACGTCCGCGTCGCGGCCTGCAGCGATCCCGTCAGGCCGATCATCATCAACACGACTCCGAGTATCCGTTTGCTCATGTGCGTTTTCTCCTTGTGAAATCAGTTCAAAATAAAAACCGTGCCGGTCGGGGGTGGAGGCGGCGGGGGCGGTGGCGTGTACACCCATTCCGCCTCAATGTCGTCCACCCAATAGACGGTGGTGCTCATTCCGGACGTGAGGAAAAGCTGGTTCAGGACGTCGGGGATGCCGCCGAAGAACGGCGCGGACTCGAAGTCGTCATAAAACAGGAGCTGGCCGGTGGTCCGGTTGATGACCGTGACCGCCTGCGCGCAGAGTGCCGAGCACGCGGCCGCCGCCCAGATCCCTGCCTTTACGATTCGCTGTGTTCTCATTCACCACCTCCTTGAAGGATGGTTTGCCGATGGACTCACTTTTCACGGTTCGCGGACACCGCCCCGAAACGGTAGGCGAACAGATCCGCGTCTTTCAGTTCGATATGCAAGACAACCGGTTTCCCGGCCAGCGCCCCCACATCGAGGCCGCCTTTCCACGCGACCGGCAGCTCGATCCCGTCGCCGTAGAGCGGCACGCATTCCGCCAGCGAGAACCCCGGCAGCGGCTGACCCGCCGCGTCACGGATTTCGCAACGGAACTGGCCCGGCACTGAGGTTGAAAGATTCACCAGCAGCGCCGTGGGCGCGCCCACGGCGGCCGTGAAGGTCATCGGCACGGTCGTGAGCGTGCCGCCTTTTTCATCCGCCTGAGCGGAGACAAAGCCGTCCAGCCGCACCGTCATGCGGCGCAGGCGGGCCGGCCCCTGCGCGTAGTAGTTTTCCGTCGAATAGAGGGAGAGTTCACGCGGCGCGCCGGGAAATTCCGGCGCGGTCTCGACCAACCCCCAGGCGATCATGTTGTTACGGTTCACCCAACGCTCGCGTTGCAGGCCGGGACGCAGAAAGGCCCGTTGCCAACGCGAGAAGTGCCGGCCATCGCGACTGCTCATGAAGACTCCATCCGAGAGCCCCGGAATGCCGCCTCCGCCGCTGGAATCCCACGGCGTGGTGCGTGACGCCACAAACCGCTTCGGGAATCCGACATAGATCCACGGCGCGCGCGGATACGGGAGAATGGCGTTGGTGTAGAGTTCCTCAGTCGGCGTATTCTCGCCATAGGTCAGCCACTCCGGCTCGCTCCACGAGAGGAAATCTTTCGAGATGCAGGTTTTGATCGCCCGCACACCGTTCCGGGCGTTGCCCTTTTGGAAGTCGCGGAAAAAGGCGACGTAACACTGTTTGCCGGCATCCCAAAAAGCGACGTTCTGCGAATCAAAGGCACCCTTCGTGATGACCGGTTCAGGCCGCAGCCTGCGCCAGCGGACGGCGTCGGCCGACACGAACGCGAGCAGCCCGGCCTTGGCCGAACCGTCATTCCCGAGCGCCTTGTAGCGCTGCTCCGGCGGACAGGCCGGATTATTGTCTCGGAACGGCGCGAAGTTGTGGCTGCCCAATTGATCCCACACGATGTTGTTCGCCTTCGAACCTTCGAATTCGACCAGCCCGAGTTCGGGTTTGCGCCAGACGATGCCGTCATCGCTCTCGGCATAGCAGACCACCTCGGGATGCGTCGCTTTCTTGTCCCAGTTCGCCCCGCGGTAATACATACGGTAAAGCGGTCCGTCCTGGAACACCGTGTGGTAGCAACAGACGTTGCCTTCCCACGGCGCATCGTGAACGAGGGACACCTCGCGCTGTTTGGGCGCGTGCAGGGTCAGACGGACATCATTCAGGGCGGACAGCCGGTCCATGTCCCAGACCGGTTCCAGACGGTTCCCCGGCGCCGTGTCCGTCTGCGCCAACCCCGTTATGCTCAGGCACGCTACCGCCGCACACGCCCGCGTTTGCCGCATCATCATGATACCTTTGCCTTTCTGCCTGTCCACTCTCATTCACCCAGCCGCAGCGCATGGCCGAAGCCCATCTGTCCCTCTTCCAGCGCGGCGGCATCGAGTCCCTTCAGCGCGCTGCGCAGACGGCTCGCCGGCACGCTGTTCGCGCAGGTCGAACCGTCCGTCAGCGCATCGAAGTGATAAAGCGCCAGCGTGCCGGGCTCCTGCCCCGTATACGGCGCGCGCGGTGCCCCGTCAAAAGTGCGAGCCACCGTGCTGATTCGCAGCTCATCGAGCAGCCCGCTCGCAAAACTCATCGCCGAACCGGCATAGCGGCCGATGACCAGATCCTGATCCGGATTCGACCGCAGCGGTTGATCCGGAATGGCGCGCCGCGCCTCCAGCCTGCCGTCGAGGTAAAGCCGTATCTCCCGCCGGGGCCGGTCATACACCGTCGCCACGTGCGTCCAGCGCTCTGCCGCCAGCGGAGCCCCCGAATCCACCGTGACATCCGCGCCGGCCCCGGCGCCGCTTCCGTGATGCAGATTGAGCCGGAAGCGGAACTTGCCGCCCGGCAGGATGATCCATTCCCAACCGCGTTCCAGATGATCGTTCTCGTGATTGTATTTGCTGAGGAGGCGCTGCCAGTCCTTGTAGCCGTTCCTGCCGGGCTTGACGAAGGCCTCCACCGTCATTTCGCCGCCCGAAAAATCGAGCGCGGGGTCATGCGCCAGGGCCGGCGCGGGCACCGAAGCGGGACAGCCGATCATGAAGCCCGCCAGTTTGGACTCGCGCCGCGCCCAGCGCATCTGGCGCGAGCTGAATCCGCTCTGTAGATACAGCCGCACCCCGCTCGCCTCGCACAGCGGCCCGTAGACATCCTCCACGCACGCCTGATAGGTCGGGATCGCGATCTGGTCATCTTCGCTGGAACGATACCCGATCGTGCGGTGCGGCACATACAACGGCGGGTGCAGGCCGGCCCCGGACCGTACGCCCAACACAAGCCCGTCGACCAGCCGCGCCCGCGCCAAGCCCTCCCAGTCGAGCTGAAGATTGCCATAGGGCGGCCCGAGCGCGCGGCCGCGCGGGATACCCGTAATGATCTCCTTGCCCGGCAGCGCCGCGCGCAGCTCGCGGTAGAAGCTCACGAGATATTCCCCGCGCAACTGCCGCCATTGCTCCACCGCGGGATCGTCGGGCGCGTAGCGCGGCGATGTGAAGTCAAAGCGGGGATCGCGCAACAGGTCGATCCCCGTCCGCTGCTTGAACGCGGCGGCGACATGCGGTCCGAACCCGAACTGGTCGGCGTGCAGCGCGGGCAGCGAATGCGTGCGCGTGCAGACATAGACGCCGTCGCACGCGAAGCGGTTCACATAGTCGCGGATGCGGTCAACCATCAGGGCGCGTGCCTCGGGCCATGAAAAATCTAGCACACCGTGATGCCGGTTGCCGCGCAGATCCACCTCCTGCCATTCCGGATGCGCGATCGTAGCGCGGTCCTGCCAGGGGAACGGCTGGGTACCGCCGTAGAGCGCGTTGGTCGGCGCGCCGTGGTCGAATACCGTCATGTAGATCAGCATGCGCAGGCCGTGCTTGCGTGTCTCGCGCCGCACCACATCCAGCGGCTGGAACCGCGCCTCGATCTCATCGACTTTCTTGTAGTAGTCGCTGATGAATCCTTTAAAAGGGCGCTGCTCGTAATGCTCTTTGATATAGAGCGACGCGCCGCGCCACAAGACTGCGCCCGCGTCGTAATGACGCGCCCAGCCCGCGACGCTGCGCACGATCTTCTCTTCGGTGTCGAGTTGCGCGTCGCCCTTGGCCACCATGATCTGGTCGCCCCAACTGACATAGATCAGGTTGCCATCACGTCGTGTGCGCGGGATCCCGCCAAGATGCAACAGCGAGCATCCGGCGAGCAGAAGCGCGACGCCGGCACAACCTGCCCTCAATCCATGTTTTTGTTTCACCGATCACCCCATCCCGTTGCCACTCACTTCGTCACCCGCCACAGCGTTCCCATCAGACCGGTCATCTCGCCCTTGTTCTCCGCCTGGTAGTAAACTGTCAGGATGCTGCCGTCCGACAGTTCGGCCGAAGCCGGATAGCCTAGGTCGCTGTTGAAATGCCCGGCCAGCTTGATCTCGTTCGCGGTGTCCCATGTGCGCCCGTGGTCGTCGCTGATGCAGGCGTACTCGCCGAAGGCGCCGAAGCGCCGCCCGTAGACCGACACCAGCTTGCCGCTGCGCAGCCGCAGCAGGTGCGGCGGCAGCCCCGCCAGCTCGGTGGGCCGCGCCGGCTGCCATGTCTGCCCACCGTCAGCGCTCTCGGATTGCCACAGCCGCACAGCCGCCCCCTGGCCCTTGCCGTGATAGCGGATCTGCGCCACCAAGCGTCCGTCCGCCGTCTCGACGGCGTGCGGCTCGTGGAAATCGCCGGGCTTCTCGCCCGCAGGCAGCGGAATCGCGCCGATGCGCCGCCACGAGCGCGCGCCGTCGCGCGATTCGGCGACCGACACCTCGTTGGCCGCCCCGCTGAAGATCCCGAAATGTCCGGAGTAGGTGATCCCGACATAGAGCAACCGCCCGTCCTTCAAGACGATCGGCCCGTGCGGCGCGGTGCCGGGCGTGCGCACCGGCGCCTCCCAGTTTTTGCCGCCATCCGACGAGCGGATCGTGAAGTAGCCCAAGCCGTCCCGCTTGGTCTGCGCCGGGATCTTCTCGTCATGCAGCCACCAATAGAAGCGCGGCGAGCCGGGCTTCAGCTTGGCTCGGTCGCGGATGCTGGCCGTGTAGGCCAGCGAGGTGAACCACGACGCCACCAGGTCGCCGCCGGACAGTTCCACAAGGCCCGCGTCACGGTCGTCCAGCGGCGTGTTGCCGATGTTGACCGCCGGCGACCAAGTCGCGCCACCGTCCGCGCTGCGCACCATCTGCACCTTGCCGAACGGACAGACGTGCCCGTCGCGGTCGCCCGAAAAAACCGCCAGCAGTTCGCCGTTGGCGCGGGCGCAGACCGTCGGCCAGCCGATGTACCGTCCCGGCTGCTTGCACAGCACCCGTGTCCACACGATCTCCGCGCGGGCCTGCCGCGACGGCACCCCGCGGATCTCCGCCGGCGTCTCCTGCCCATCCGCCGCCATCGCGCCGAACAGGCCACCCAGTATCACCGCCCACACGCCTTGCCAGTTTCTCACGTCGTCGCTCTCCATACACACATACCATCCGCCCCCTCCGCCCCGGTACATTCGGAGCGTCCAGCATGGATCACCTAGTCCCATTCATAACCGTAGCGTACCATACCCGCGATGAGAGAAAAGCAGTGAAAATAGAAATGCAATTTCATTGCATTGTTGAATTGGCAGGGCGTTTTTATTTGAACGGTTTTTGTGCGGTGAGGGATCGCATGGCGTAC
>DAOTKE010000003.1:0-55076 GCA_035449085.1 Kiritimatiellia bacterium
TCGCGCTATCCAGCAGCCTCGCAACTCGAAGAATTCTTGATTTGGAACCGCTGACAGGGCCGGCCAGGGCCGACGCATCAAATTTTTTTTGAGATGGCAGGCTGGGCCGGCGTCGGACCGGAGCAGTTTCATCAGGCAGTCGTGGTCCGATGAGGCGTTTTTCTGCTTTCCCTTGACGCCCCTCTTCTTTGTCTTCTCGCTGTTGAGCATATTCAGCGCTATGCGCCGCAGGATGGCGAGGTTCTCGGCCGCGTTCTTCGTCCGGGCCCTGCACTGGTTCTCAGAGCAGCGGGGTTGCTCATCCTAGAGCCGGAGTCAACAGGCAAACACTTCCCCGCCCGCCTTCTTGAGGCGGTGTCCTTTGTTTTCATGTCTTTACTCCGTTAACAGTCGGGTCTGGGACAAACGCATATTCCGAATCCGCCGTTGTTTCGTCTGCCGGTTTCCGGCCGGCAGAAACCGTGCCGTCCAGTCGCTCATCTGGTTCTGGTCCGCGGGCCTGGGCCCGGGGCCCCACTCCGCGAATCCGCAAAGGCGGGGCCAGAAAACCGCCGGTGTGCAGGGGCGCGTCCATCAGCGTGCAGAACACGTTGTCGCCGTGCAAATCCGGCCCGCCGTACAAGACCGTCGTTTCTCCCATGGCCAAGCCTCCTTCCGTGTCGGGGGCGCCTCGCCCCTTCGCGGCCACAGCAGCGTCTCCGAGTTCGTCCGCTTCGCCCAGGGCCTGACGCGGGCGCAGAAGAAACTGCCCGGATTCCCGATGCTGAAGCGGAACCGGGAACTTTGCAGGGCCCCGTCCCGCAAGACCTTCGGCACCGTGCTGTCCACACACTGGCGGTCAAGCGAAAGCGCCATCCATTGGATCCGCGACGCCCTGTACCGCGAGGCCTTCTGCCGCATGCGCAATCCGGTCGCCATCCTCAACCGTTCCCTGCTCATCAACGCCTGCGCCTTCATCACCAACACGCTCCGGATCAGAAAGAAGACATCGGCGCCAGCCCTGCGCGAGCGCTTCAGCCGCCGCCGAAGCGCTCGCGTTACGCCTCCTCATGAACCCGTTCTGTGCCCGTCTCGACCCCTAAAAGAAAAAGCCGTGCCCGCGCGGGCCGTTACCTTTTTTCAGATAGTCAACAATCAGAATCCAAGTTAAAGTGATAAGGCAAACAAGTTTGGAGAAGAATGACATGATTGTCGCAACGCCAAACACAAAGGGTTCCAGCCATAATGAAGCCGGTGCGCGCGCGTCAGCCGCGGTCGCCGTAACTTGCGTCGCGGGCACGGGAAAAGGAGTGAACGGATGATCGCCTCACGAGTATGGGTTGCCGTGTCAGGCATGTTGGTTGCCGTGTCAGTTTTGTCGGTGGCCGCACCAGAACAGTTGCGGTGCGAGGGGCTTCAGGACCCCTTGGGCATCGACCGTCCTCAGCCTCGTTTGTCCTGGGCCATTCCGCCCGGCGGGCGTGGCCTGGCGCAGACGGCGTATCACATACTTGTGGCCGATTCGCCCGCAGCGTTGGCCGCCAACCGCGGCACACTTTGGGATTCAGGAAAAGTCGCCTCTGACCAATCGCAACGGGTGCCTTATGGCGACGCGCCGCTGCGCAAGGGGACGCGCTGCTGGTGGAAGGTGCGCGTATGGACACACGATGAAGCCGCATCGCCGTGGAGCGAGCCCGCGTCGTTCAGCGTCGGGCCGCTCACAGCCGCAGGCTGGCGTGGCGAATGGATCGGCGCGGACTGGATCAAAGACCATGCAGGTCCGTTGCCCTGGCTCAGGAAGGTTGTCGAACTGGACCGGCTCCCCTCTTCCGCCGTGGCCTATGTGTGTGCCCTGGGGTATTACGAGCTTTATGTCAACGGACGTAAGGTCGGTGATGAGGTGCTGAGTCCCGCCGTCTCCGACTACGGCAAACGCGGCTTGTACCTGACACACGACATCACTCCGTATCTGGTCAAAGGCAGAAACTGTATTGGCCTCTGGCTAGGGCGGGGATGGTCCATCGGTGTCCTTAAAAATGTCGGGACGTCCGGGCCGATGGTCAAGGCGGAGATCAATATCGATTTCGACGGGGCGGCACCGCTGAACATTGCGACTGGCGCAGACTGGAAAGCGCATCCCAGCAACATCACGCCCTTGGGGAAGGGCAAGAGCGGCAGTTACGGCGGCGAGCGGGTCGATGCGACCCAAGAGGTCGCCGATTGGAGTGCAGCGGCGTATGACGACTCCGCATGGCGTGCGGCGACCGTGTACCATCCGCCCACGCCGGTCATCGCCGCGCAGATGATGGAGCCCAACCGCGCGCTGGACGAGATCCGCGCCGTTGCGGTCCAACCGTTGGCAGACGGATACATGATCGACATGGGGCGCAACTTCACTGGCTGGTTTGAACTCGACATGCCCGCCGAGCTGCCGCGCGGCACAGAGGTCGTCATGGAGTTCGCCGACAAGCGCTTCCCGGACGGCAAGTTCCAGTTTTACGGGCAGCGCAGCGAGTACGTCGCGCGAGGTGGCGGCGGCGAACGTTTCTGCAACCGTTTCAATTACGCGGCCTTCCGGTACGCAGTCGTTCGGGGGTTGCCGCGCGCACCCAAAGTGGAAGAGGCGCGGGGCCGCCTGGTCACCACGGATTACGAATCCACCGTCACCTTCGATTGCGACAACCCGTTGCTGAACCGCATCCACGAGATGATGTGCTGGACGTACCGCTGCCTCAGCCTGGGTGGTTACACCGTCGATTGCCCGCACCGCGAGCGGTTGGGTTACGGGGGCGACTCCGGGACATCGATGGAGATGGGCATGCTCAATTTCCGTACGGGTGCGTTTTACGCCAAGTGGGCGGCCGACTGGCGCGACGCGCAAAATGAGGCAGGCGACGTCCCCTACACCGCGCCTTACTCACAGGACGCGGGCGGCGGTCCGGCCTGGAGCGGGTTCTGCATCACCATGCCTTGGCAGCTTTATCTGACCTATGGTGACCGGCGTCCTCTGGAGCTGGGATGGCCCGTCATGCAGAAATGGCTCGCGTTTATCGACACCAAGATGAACGACGGCCTGCTGCAAAGCTACGTGGGCATCGGCTGTGCAGGCTCGCCGATCTGGAATTTCCTGGGCGACTGGGTTCCGCCGGGACGCAAGCAGGGCAAGGACCGTGTCGATGATCGTTCCACCCTGTTTTTCAACAACTGCTATCTGGTGTATTGCCTGCAACTCGCAGGGAAGATCGGGCGTGTGTTGGGCGACGACGCACAAGCTGCCGTTTATGAGACGCGGGCCCGCGAACTCGCGGCGCGTCTGCACGAGCGCTTCTTGAATCCGGATGGCGCCACCTACGCGAACGGCGAGCAGACCTATCTGGTTATGCCGCTGTTGTTCGGCATCACTCCACCAGACGTCGCACCGCGCGTCATGGAGGCACTGGAGCATGACATCCGGGTCACCCGTAACGGCCACCTGAACACCGGCATGCACGGCAACTACTTCATGGCCAAATACCTGATCGACACCCGGCGTAATGACCTGTTGGCGCTGATGCACACGAAAGAGGATTTCCCGAGCTTCGGGCACATGCTCCGCAATGGCGCCACCACGATCTGGGAAGAGTGGGACGGTGATAATTCGCAAATCCACAACACCATGATCTCGGTCGGACTCTGGTTCACCGAGGGGCTGGCCGGTATCCGTCCTGACGAACGCGCACCTGGGTTCAAGCACTTCATCGCCGCGCCCGGTGTCGAAAGCGGGCTGAAACGGGTTGACGCCTCATTGATGACCGGCTACGGCAAAATCGCCAGCGCATGGCGGATCGACGGCCATACATTGACCTGGCGACTGGACGTACCGCCCAACACGACCGCATCGGTCATCCTGCCTGCGACCGGGCTTGACGCGGTCCGCGAAAGCGGGAAACCCGCGGCCAGTCAGTCCGGAATCACACGGGCCCGCTTCGAGAAGGGTCTTTTCCGTGCCGAGGCCGCCGCCGGTGAGTACCGGTTCACTAGCCGACTTACGGATTGATCTTGATAAACGCGCCAGGATGCGCGGCAGTCACAGTCTGTCAGTCTATGGATATGAATTGGCCTCACACCAATACTGAACAGTGTCCCCAAAGCCCCCCCTAGCATTCCCTGTTTACTCCGGACATATCCGATGTTCCGACAGGCACCAATCTCTACCCCAGTTCCCTGGAGGAAACCTCGGCAGGCAGTTTTCCGTTCAACGCCGCCAAAGCGCAAACTTTACCGGCCGCCTCCCCCAAAGCCACGGCATTTCCGGTAACACGGTAGCTGGAATGCGCGATGAAATCGCCGCTGATGCAGCGCCCGGCAAACATCAGTCCGGACACATCCCGGGCGACGAGGGCCCGCAGGGGGATGTCGTAGGGTTTTGCTCGCCACGCCACTTTTTTATCAATCGCCCTGTTCTTGTCCGAGTTCAGGGCATGTACATCCACGCCGAACGTCACCCGGCAGACCGCATCCTCAAACCGGGCGCCCTGCTTGAGATCTTCTGCCGACACCGTATACAGGCCGTGCAAACGGCGTCCCTCTCGGACGCCGATCTGCTCGGCCGTGGAGACCAGCCGAACATTCCGCCAAACCCCACCCGTGCCGCGCAAGCCGTCGATCAGCGCGTGCAGCTCGCGACGAGCCCGAAGGGTGGCCTGGGTCACGTCGCGGACATCGAATCCACACACTTTATACTCGTGGTTGGCCATCAGGATGAACAGATCGTCCCTCACGCGGAACAGCGAGGGCATCGCATAGCTCGGCGAGTGGCCACCGGCCTCCATCGCCTTACGCAGAGCGTCTTTCGGCGGCCCCCATTCCTGTGCATTTTCCGCATCCCGATAAAACGCCCTGATGTCTCCCGCCTGAATGCCCGAAACCAGGGCGATCAGACTCATCGGCTGGGCCGCTCCCGTCCCCGGTTCACCATAGTCGAAACCACATCCTGCCAAGGCCCCCAGATCACCGTCACCGGTGGCATCGACAAACGCTTTGCCCGCAATGGCTTCACGTCCGGACTTTGATTCCGTGATCACATGCGTGAGCCGCTTGCCCTCTTTCACGGCCGCCGCGACCCGTGTGTGAAATTGAAGGGTGAGGCCCGCTTCCAGACAGAGATTATCAAGAACGAGCTTCATCACCTCCACATCATAAGTTTCAGTGGGCGTACCGTCCAGCGTGTAAGTCCTCCCGCCGGCCTTATCCATCCCCTTCACGATCTCCGCCATGATGCCGGTTTTATTCCGCACATCCAGCAGATAGGCCAGCGAGCCGGCCGTCCAGATGCCGCCCAAACAACCGTGCTGCTCCAGCAGTAGAGTCTTAGCCCCCTTGCGCGCGGCGGCCAACGCGGCGGCCACGCCCGCCGGCCCTCCTCCGCATACCACTACATCGGCGTTCCCGACAACCGGAATGTCGCGTGCGGGTTCACGCACGGCATCCACCGCTGGCAGAGGCTCCGCCCGAACGTTCACAGCGCCTGTTAGCGGCGCAAGCGCCGCCATACCACCGAACCTGACAAAATCCCGTCTCCTCATACACTTCCCCAACATGAGATGTCCCCCTGTTTTTTATGGATTGATTACCTGACCGCAGCCGCAAGTTTATCCAGTACAGCACGGAACGCCGCGCCGCGGTCCGCGCAGACCGGCGGCGCCATTTCGCACAGCGGCTTGGCGTAGAAGGCGTCGGTCACCGCCTGCATCGGCAGCGGCTCGCGCGGTGTCATCGGGCTTGCAGTATCGCCTTTCTCCACACGCTGATTCACGTACCCCACGTAGATCGCGAGCTGCTTGAGATAGTAGTCGTTAAACAGCTCGTAGATGTAGCTTCGGCAATATCCGTTCTCCACGTTGCCTTTAAGCGCCTGCTCAAAGCAGGGGTTGACGGGATGGATCGCCTGAAGTTTAGCCATCGACGCATTCAGGGAATAATCATCGTGCAAGGCAAGCAGGTCGCGTAGCGCGGTCAAGACCGACACGCACCGTGCGCCGGCGGCCTTCACTTCCGAGGCGCCGGCCTTGCCTTGCAGCCATTCGCCTTGCGCCACCACATGCCGCTTGAGCACAAGGCTGAAGAGCCGTCCGGCCGCCGTGCGCGCCAGATCCACCGCGTCGCGGTCAACCTTGTCATCGCCGGCAAAGACCGGCAACGCGTGCAGCTTGGCCAGCAGCTCAGGCACGCCCTGAAGCTGCGGCGCGAGACGCTCGCATTCAACCCGCAACGCAGCGGCGCGTTCGGCCGTGACCGCCTGTTGCGCGTGGCGCACAAGAATACGGAAGTCAGGCGGCAGCGCGGCATGCAGCTTGATCAGCGGCAGCGCGGCGCGCCAGGCCGCCAGCATCGGTTCGGCGGCGGCGCGGTAGCGGTCGCGGCAGAACTCCGGCAGCAGCGCTTCGGGCGTGAGCGCGTCGGGTCGCCATGCGTTTTTCGTGAAGAACTCCAGCATCAGACTGTCGCTGTGCGAATTTTCCGGCCAGTAAACAAATCCTTTGCACAGCGGGTCGGCGGCGGCAATCGGCAGACGCTGTTGAATCAGGTCATAATTGCCGCGCAGGTCGTTTTCCCACTCATACGCATGGAAGATGCCGAACATCCAGGGGAACTTGCCGACCACCCCCCACTGGGTGAAGTCCGAACTCGCATGTTTCTGCGGCAGATCGGAGGTGTAGTCGAAAATGATCGTGTTATCGGGGGACAGCAGCTTCAGCAGCTCAGCCACTTCCTGGCCTGACCAGCCCGGATAGTAAAAATCCCATGAAGCGATCAAGAGCGGTGCCGCCGGATTGTGCTCGCGCAGTTTAGCGATGATCCTCCGGTATGCGTAGAGCTTCATCTCCAGATTGTCCGCGCGGTTGGTGAAAACGGTACGTTCCGCCAGCCCGATGGTATGGAAAAGGTCAGGTGTACCATACGCATCGATGTGGGCCTGCGTCAGTTTCCAGTAGTTGTTCAGGTTCCGGTCATCGCGGATGTCCCAAACCGCGCCGGTCGGATTGCCGCGGTACGCGCCGCCCGCCTGCGGCACGAACGAAGGCCGTTCCTTTTCAAGAAAAGCGTGGGGGGTTCGACTGTACCAGTGGGTCATGGTGCCGGTATCCTCGGGATGCATCAGGCCGCGGTCGCGGGCGTATAGCAGGACATGCTTGCGCAATTCCCCGCGATACTGCAAGGGCCACGCGCTGGTGCGGTCATCATAGGAGCGCGCCACCGCCTCGGGGAGCGGCGCGTCGGTCGGCGGATACGGCACAATATCCGGGAAAGCCTTCTGCCACACGTCGTCCATGCCGATGCGCAGCATGAAAAGGTTCAGGCGCTTTTTGAGCATCCAGTCGATCTCCCGCTCCCACTGCTCTGGCCCCCAGTGCTCGGCTTGAAAACGCTCCAGGCTGCGGTGCGCGAAATAACGGATGCCGCGATAATGAAAACGAGGCGCTTCGCTGACATCAAGTCCGTCCATTTCGATCACGGACTTTTTCGGAACCACATCTCCGTCCCAGAAGTAGCGGCAGTCCGCTTGGCGCTCGAAGAAATCGTAGACCGCGTAGAGCGTGCTGCGTCCGTTACCGCCCGCCAGAAAGAGGTAACGCCGCCCGTCTTTCTCCGCCGACCTGATGCGGTAGCCGTCCGTGTCGGCACCGGCATCCAACGGCGGGATGAGTCTGTCTTCCACCGCCGTCCTCACGAACCGGTTGACACTGTCGGAGCCGATCACGATCAGGTCAGAGGACGCGTCCGGTGCGGTGACGATCTCCAGCCCCTGTCCTGTCACGCCGTTATACAACTTCTGAAACTCCCGCGCGGCCACCGCGTAGGCCGGCGGTGCTACGGCAGGTTTCAGAATCTTCCATTCTGCCCCCGTCGCCACGAATGTGGATGCCATCATAACGGACAAGCTCATCAATTTTCCGTTTTGTCGCATCTCATTCTCCTAACTTGAGGGTTGAACGTTGAACGTTTCTCCCTTCGACGCTTCGCTGCGGGCCGACACATCACTGAGCCCCTCTCTCCGTCTCATGTCTAGCGCGGCGAGTGATTGTTTTCAGGAAGTTGATGGTGGAAGAACCCTGTATCCCGATACTTCTTCACAGGAATGTCCCAACCGACCTGCCGCAGATGGTGCGTGAAAACCAGACGATCCACGCTCAACGGCCGCGTCCCCCACATCGCATGGGCCGCATGCCAGTAGATCGGCTGCATGGAGAGACCGTAAAGATGATGCCAGGTGGTACTGAGCATGCCATCCAGACCGAGTGACCGGACGGCACCGCTCTGCGCCTCGTATCCCTCGCGGTTCTCCCACGGGCACGCAAGCACCGGGAACCCCTTCGACTTGAAGTGGCGCAGCGTCGGGAAGGTCGCGTCCTCTTTTTCGCCCTTGACCGGGGAGCGGTAGAACCAGTCGCAGATCACCACATCGCGCGGCAGCGCATCCAGCAGGGCGTCCGCCCAGGACGCTCCGTACGCGTAATACCCCTTCCAGCGAGGATCGCCACTACGCAGGAGCATGTCGTGCCAGACCATCATGCGGCATTGGCGTGCCGCCAGCGCATCGTGAATGCGCGTCAGACAAGCCGCGACCACCCTCGGGTAGTCTGAACGGCGGCAACTCGTGCATGTACCCATGTCGTAGGCCTCGTCGCAACCGGCGTGGAAATAGGGCGGCCGTCCGAAGGCGTCATGCAGCTCCAGCACCAGTTCCTCCAGCAACGCCACCGCCTCAGGGTTGCTGTGGCACCACGTCCATCCTTGGGGCTCGAACAGGGGCTGCAGCGAGGGATTGAAATCAAGGATCACATGTTTGCCGGACACGATCCGCGATCCCGAGGCATGTCCAAAGAGATTCAGTTGCGGGATCAGCGTCACGCCCAGTTCATTCGCGATCTTGACCAGGCGCTTGACCTCGCTCCGCGTCATGGGGCTATCCGGCCACGACAGCTCTGGATGATTCTTGAAGACAAACATGCCCCATGATTCCAGTACGATGTAGTTCATCTTGTAATAGGCCGCCAGCCGGATATAGCGCTCGATTTCAACCGGCGTGTTTTCCGGGAACCAGCAGAGATGAAATCCCCGGAACGCCATGGCCGGCGCGTCGTCGATGACGGTCTCAGGAATGAAGTACGCCGTCACTGTGCGGGTGCCGCGCACGGGCTCGGCAAGCTGGCGCAGCGTGCGCATCGCATTGCGCGCACCGCCCGCGTCAGCAGCCTCAATCCGCAATGCACCCTTCGCGGCAGAGATCCGGTAGGCGTCAGCAAGCTGCGGCACGGTATCGTCTGACTCGACCACGATGACTTTCGGCCGACAACCGAACCACGCCTTGAACCAAGCGCGTACCTGTTTCTGGGCCAAGTCACCTTCTTTAGCGCAAGCCAGCGCCACCGTCAGCGTGTCATCCAGCACCACCTCCGGCCCGTCACTCAGTTCGACGCGCTGCGGAGCCGGCACCAGCCGTGTTTTGATCAGGCCAGCTTCCCGCCCGTTCAGCGGGGCCGCAGACCACACACACGCGACACAGGCGCAGACAACCATGACAGTCCATCTTTGCTTCTTCATTCGCAACCTCCATCCTCAGAGACTACAGCTATACCCAATGAACAACAAAAGAGTATATAGGAAACAAGCCGACATGACGTTCGATTTCGGCTATGAACTTTTATCAAACAATACACTCTGAAAAACGCGATTGCCATTTTCACCCAACGCGGGAATAATAAGGACAGTGTGATTGAACTCGCTTGAAAGGAATCGCAACATGGTCACCCGCCGTCGCCTTCTGAAACTCACGGGCAGCGCCGCCGCTGTCTCGGCCCTCACCTCCTGCACCACCTCATCGGTCAATGCTGCCACCCGGCGGCGCGCGATCGGCGCCAACGACCGTATCCGCATCGGCATCATCGGCTGCGGTGACCGTGGGCGCAATGCCCACATGAAGGGCATCTACCGGCACGTCCAAGAGACCAACTTCGAGATCGTCGCTCTGGCCGATCCGTGGCGCGTCGCACGTGAAACCGCCAACGGCCTTGTCAAGGAGTGGTTTGGACGCGACGCGCAGCAGTTCGTCTCCTACCGCGACCTGCTGACCGTCAAAGATCTCGACGCCGTGATGATCGCCTCGTGTGATCTGCATCACACCACGCACCTTGAAGCCGCAGCGCGCGCAGGACTGCACATCTACTGCGAGAAGCCTCTGGCAGTCGAGTTCCCGGATCTTGTGCGTGCCGTCGACGCGGTCAAGGCGGCCGGTACGGTCGTTCAGGTCGGCACCCAGATCCGCAGCCTGCCCTCGATCGTCGGCGCGCGCGAACTTTTCCGCACCGGCATCTTTGGCCGCATCTCGCGTGTCGAGGAGTGCCGCAATGCGGAACGCCCCTACTGGTACCACTATCTCAAAGAGGTGCGCCGCGAAGATGTGGACTGGAAAGAGTTCCTGCACGGGCTTCCCGACCGTCCCTTCCGAGCGGACATCTGGTCCGGCTGGTACGGCCACTACGAATTCTCGCGCGGCCCGATCCCCAATCTCGGCGCACACTTCATTGACCTCATGAACTATATCACGGGCGCCACGTTCCCCACTTCTTGCGTCTGTCTCGGCACCCAGTCGGCGACCTGGCAGGATGAACACCGCTTCACCTGCCCGGACGTGATCCAGGCCACCTGGACCTATCCCGAAGGGTTCCTGGTCAGCAGCTCAAACAACCTCGCCAACAGCTCGGGCTCGATCCGCAAGATCTACGGCGAAAAGGGCTCGCTTGACATCAGCAACTGGAGCAAACCCACCTTCGACTGCGAGGGGGCGCCTCGGCGTGACGGTTCGATCCGCGGCAAGAACGAGGTCAAGCCGGTTGATCATCCCGACCACTTCCTCGACTGGCTCCAGTGCATGCGCAGCGGCAAGACGCCGAATGCGTCGATCGACGCCGGCTACCAGCACGCCGTGCCGGTCATCATGGCCATGAAGTCGTACGAGAGCGGACGCAAGGCGCTTTACGACCCAGTGCGCCGCAAGATCACGCTCGCCTGACAGATCCATCCTGCGACACTGAAATGGTTTATTATGACGTTCTTTCGCGTTTCAACACTCTTACTGTGCGCCGCCTTCACGGCCTCGGCCGCCGCGCCGCTCTTCGATTTCGAGGGGCCCGACGCGGCGGACGCACTGCCCTACCGCAGCCGCGGCAAGACCTCGCTCGACATCGTTCCAGCCTTTGCCACGTCCGGCACGAATAGCCTGCGCTTCAGTTCCGCAGCATGGAAACCCGGCATGCCGGAGTGGCCCTCGTTCGAACTGAAACCGACGTTGCGCGACTGGCGCGGTTATGACCGGCTGGTCATCGACCTCACCAACCCGTCTGAAACGCGCTTTTCGTTCGTGCTCTTTGTCTCCGACTCCAAGATCCCCATCCGGAACGGTTTGCATCACACCTTCGCCGTGCCCAGCTTCGGCTTCGCCCGTTGCGTGGTGCCGCTCAGTGCCTTCCCGGACAGTGTCAACCGCGCCGATATCGCCTTGCTGCACTTTTTCACGACTCGGCCGCCGACCGGCATGGCGCTACACATCGACTCCCTGACGCTGCTCAAGAAAGATGAGCGTCTGCCCGATCCGCCAGCCGCCTTTGTGCGTTCGATCGCGGCGCTCTCGCATGCTGCGCTTGACGCGGCTGACCGCGCACTCGCCGGGCTCGCGCAACGGGTCGCCCCCTTCTGCGAAACCCCCGCAGCACAACGCAGCGCCTCAAACGGCATCGAGCGGCTCGGTGCTGTCTTTCGGACTGTGCGCCGCGATCTTGCCGCCGACACCTTGACGATGGAGACGCTCGACGCCCTGCAAAGCGAATTGGCTGTCTTTTCAAACCGTACCGAGCGACTGGTGGACACGTTCCGCTTCCAGCAGGCCTCCTGTCGGGCCGGTTTTGCCGAATCGCCCATGTTGGTCGGCACGGCTTCGGCCATGGAACAGGTCTTACCGCGCGACGCACCGTTTTCACTAACGCCGACGCGCACGGTCGAACTGCGCCTGGCACGCAACGAAAAAGAGAGCGTTCAGATCGGCGTACTCTCCGCCGACACCGCATTGCGTCAGGTGCGTGTCACAGCTAGCGCACTCAAGGGGCCACGCGGTGCGGTCCTGCCCGCCTCGCAGATTGACTGCCATGTGACCGGCTATGTCCAGACACGTCGGAAGCCACCTTACGCTGTCAGGCATATCGGCTGGTGGCCCGACCCGATCCTCGATTTTCTCGGACCGGTCGACATCGCGCTCGGCGATGTGCAGAGCTTCTGGATCCGCGTGCGGACACCGCGCGGCCAACCGCCCGGTGACTACCGCGGCACACTGACGGTGAGTGCCGCCAACGCGCCTGATGTTAAACTCGATCTGCGCGTACACGTTTACGGTTTCACCCTGCCTGACGCGTCACCCTTGCCGCTCGCGATCACATTCGCCCCGCACGACTCGCCGATCCCCCAGTCGAAGGACGCGCAGACGGCCTGGCGCAAAGAGCCCGATTACCCGATCAATGTCTGGAAACGCCACACCGCCGCCTGGGCTGATTTTCTGGCCGACTATTTCATCACGTACGATAGCCTGTATCACCACGGCATGCCGGACTTCACGATCCTGAAACGCCTGAAAGAACAAGGTCGACTCGGGTGCTTCAACCTAGGGTACTGGTACTATTTCAACGACACACCCGACGCACGCAAAATCTGGGAAAACAAGACCCTTGCACGTTTGCGTGCCGCCTATGATCAGGCGAAAGCGCACGGATTGCTCGAGCACGCCTACATCTACGGCTGCGACGAAGTTGCGCCCCACTCTTTTGCGCGTGTCGAAGAGGCCGCCTCGCTGATCCGCCAGGCCTGTCCCGGGGTTCCGATCATGACCACGACCTATGACCACAGCTTCGGACAGAGTTCCGGCATCCGTTCGATAGACGCCTTCTGTCCCCTCACGCCGAAATACGATCAGGCGCAAGCCGCGCTCGCACGCGCCGATGGGCGCCAGGTCTGGTGGTACATCTGCTGCGGGCCGCATGCCCCTTACGCCAACATGTTCATCGAATGCCCGGCCATCGAAGGACGTCTGCTGATGGGTGCGATGACCGCCAAGGAACGCCCCGACGGCTTCCTCTACTACCAGATCAGCATCTGGAACTCGCGGCGGCCTATCACGTCCGAACCTTTCACCGACTGGGATGCGCGAAGCTGGACCACCTACCACGGTGACGGTGCCTGGACCTGCGTTGGGCCGGACGGCAAGCCGCTGCCGACGCAACGTCTTGAAAACTTCCGCGACGGGCTGGAGGACTACGCCTACGTTTGCGAACTGGAGTCGCTCTTGAGGAAACACGCGTCGCCTGAGACATCCGGATGGACCACGGAAGCACGCGCTGCCCTGCATGTCCCGGAAGCGCTCGTCACCAGCCTGAAGACGTATTCGCGCGATCCGTCCGCCGTACTGGCTTGGCGCGAGCGGCTGGCGGAACTGATCGAACGCGCGCCCGCCAAGTGAGCAGTGCTGCCGGCACTGACCGGCAGGACACATGCAGCGAGAGGAGAATCGCATGACCCGACACCTCGTTTTCATCGCCGCCTCGTCGATCACGCTTGTGTTGGCGCCGCGCGTGCACGCCTGGGGCGGGCCGCACGGCCCCATCACCCGCGCCGCGCTCCAGACCTTGCCCGCCTGGCAACAGGATGCCTTCGGAGCCGAACGCCAGCCTCTGGCCTCGCTCTATTGCGCATTGCCCGATCTGGTGAACGCCCGTGCCGACCTGGCCCCCTACGCGATGATGGACTCACGTCCCGGCGTGAAGTATCTGGTCGGCCTGCACCTGCCTGCCGCGCCTGCAGACAATTACTCGTTGCTGGCCTATTTCATGGGCAAGGCGGTCGATGCGCTGCGGACCCATGACGTGGCCGGCGCGGCGCGTTACGCCGGCACGCTGGTCCACATGCTGGAAGACTGGAGTTGCCCGGCGCATGTGATACCCAACGACAACATGTTCACGCTCTTCAAGCAGTTTCTTCCGCCACCGGAACAGTACGCCCATGTGCCGCTGCACAGTCTCGTTGAAAATGGCACGTTTCCTGTGGTGATCGACGGTTACCGTCCGATTCTGGCCGGCACCTCGGTGTCTGAAGCCGCTTTCATCCTGCTTCGGCGATCTCAAGAAGGCACGCGTTTCGCGCGTGGTCAGGTCGTGCCGATTCTGACCGCCCTATACGCTGGCGATACCCATGCCTGGAACACCGCGCAGCAGACGGCGGCGTGCTTTGGGGCACAGTTGGCAGCGGACGCGCTCTACACCTTGATCTGCCTGGCGCGCGACCGATTTGAGCCGAATGAGGTTCGCGCCCTGCAAAGCCTTGACCTTACGCAGTACGCGCCGCTTGAAGCCCCAGACCTCTATCTGCCACAACCCGCTTTTTTCAGTCGGCCGTACTGGGGGTACGCCACCGTCGGTGCCTCGTTGCGCGACGGTAAGACCGCCGTACCGCTCGCGTTGCGCGTCCGCGAAAACGGACAGGAAACGGTCAAGGTGTTTGAGCACGGCATAGGTGTCGGGACGCGTAGCGCGCTGACCTATCTGATCCCGGAAGGCGTCTACGCGCGCTTCCAAGTCGCGGCGGGATTGCACGCCGAGCTCGGCCGCAATGGACACGTACGCTTCGAGATCTTGGGCAACGGCAAGCGATTGGTTGAACTGCCCCCCGTCAGCGGAACCATGCCGGCACACACTCTCGACCTGCCGATCGCGGGAATCACGAATATCCAGCTCATCGCCACATCCGCAGGCGGCGACGGCAGCGGCAATCATGCGGTTTGGGGTGCGCCGCGTCTACAAAAAGACGGTGTCAGCCAATAGCATGGTGACCAACGTCCGCAACCGCTCAATGAACACACGCTCATTTCAAGGCGTGGATGAAGAACGTGATGGCTGTGGCGTTGAAGAGGTCGATCAGAAACGTCCCCGTGATCGGTACCACAAGAAACGCGCGCGGCGCGTGACCGTAACGCTCCGTCACGGCCTGCATGTTGGCAATGGCATTCGGCATAGCCCCCAAGCCGAAGCCGCATTGGCCGGCCGCCATGACGGCCGCGTCATAGTCGCCGCCCATCACCCTGAAGGTCACAAAACGCGCAAAAGCGGCCGTCAACACAACCTGTGCGACCAAGATGATCATCATCGCCTTGGCCACGCCGGTCAGCTCGATCAGATTCAGGCTCATCATCGCGATGGTAAGAAAAACGCCGAGCAGGATAGAGGAGAGTATGTCGATCCGCTCCGTGCGGACCGCATGCGGATGAATGAGATCCGCCACATTGCGCAATCCGACGCCCACAAACATCGCGCCGATGTAGACCGGAAAAGTGATGCCGGTGCTTTGGATGGCCACGCTCACCCATGTGCCCAGCTTGACACACACCAGAACCAGCACCAGATGATACAGTCCGGACACCCCAGACAGGCCGAACCGTCTCAAATCGTAAAGGATGCCTATTCCGATGTCCTGCCCATCCTGTGCGACCACTGCCGCGTCCTCTGAAGCACGCAAGCCGCGTCCACGAATCAAGCCACCGCCGATCGGGCCACCGATCAAGCCTCCGGCCACCAGGCCAAAGGTCGCAGCGGCCACACCCATGACGGCAGCCCCGTCGAGACCCGCCGCTTCAAACTCCTGCGCGAACCCCATCACGGTACCGTGTCCGCCGGTCATGGAGACGCTACCGCATACCAGACCTAACATGCGTGGGACGTGCAGTGCCGTGGCGAGCCCCACTCCGATCAGGTTCTGCAACACAACGAGCACCAGCGCCACCCCAAGAAACAAACCGACCTGAACCGTGCCACGCTTGACCAACGACCAACTCGCATTCAAACCGATGCAGGCGAAGAACGCGACCAACAGCGGCTGGGTCACATTCTTGACCGGCGTCTGCGCCCATTCCGACGGCGTACAGACCAGCCAGGTCCACCATCGCTGCGAAACGTTTGTTTCAAAACGCAACTCGCATAGCCCCGAGAGATTGGCAACAAGCACCAGTAGAGCGACCAGCAACCCGCCGGCCACAGGCTCCGGAATGTTGAAGCGGTTGAGGATGCGCACGCGCCGCACAATCTGTTCGCCACACAGCAACACCGGCAACGCAAGCGCGACTGCCGTCCACGGAGACACCGTCATCTTCCCCCTACCTTTCTCCAGACACGCATGAACGCCTCATCCCCTGCCTATAACTAGAGTCAAAAAGTTAAACGTTGAGCGCTGAAAGTTATCCAGTCGTTGGTTTCCGCTCTGCGGGCGGCGGGCGAACCGATTGCCGTCACCGGCTTCCCCACCCCAGCTTGCGACGCAAAACATCACACGGATTGTATCCATGCAATTCGATTAACGGCACACTCCGAGGACTGCGCGCGATCAACACCGTGTCACCACGTTGCAACGGCTCGTCATCACGACCGTCCGAACTGACGATCATCGGCACCACACACGTCGCCGCATGTAACGACACCCGCACCGTATCGCGGATCACCAGCGGGCGGTACGTCAAGGTGTGCGGACAGATCATGCTGATGATCGTCGCAGGCGTATCTGGCAACAGAATCGGCCCGCCCGCAGACAGGGAATAGGCCGTGCTGCCGGTCGGCGTGGAGACAATGATCCCATCGCACAGCACACGCGTCACCGCCTTGTCATCAAGCGCCAGGTCAATCTCAACCGCGTGGCCCGAGGCGCCGCGGCTCACGACCACATCGTTCAAAGCATCCGGCAACATGATCCTTTCTCCGTCTTGACGCGACACCTCCACCGCCAACGCGGCGCGCAGGCTGACAAAGAAACGCCCCTCGCGCAATTGTTGTAACGCCACGGAGAACTGGTGCTCTTCAACGCTGGTGAGGTAGCCCAACGAGCCGATGTTCAAGCCCATCAGCGGCAGATTCTGTCCGGCCACCCGGTGCACTGCATCCAATACTGTTCCGTCGCCCCCCAGCACCACGACCGCCTCAACGCCGCGTTCGGCGAACTCAGACACCGGACAGACGCGTTCCGATGGACAGAGCGCTGCCGCACGTTCCTCGGCATAAACCGTAAAACCCATCCCGACGGCCATACTGGCAACATGCCGGATCGCCTCGGTCGCCCGCTCTTTTTCGAAATTGGCGATGACCCCTATTGTTTTCATGCGTCTCTCGCGCCTCCTTTCCGCCACCACGCCAGAAACTCGACATTTCCCTCGGGGCCGCGCAGCGGGGACTCCACGCAACCCAGCCACTCCAGGCCGAGCGAGGCCGTGCCAAACGCCTTGATCTCTGCCACGACTTCCTCACGCACGGCGGGATCGCGAACCACGCCCCCGGGAACCTTCGCGCGACCGGCCTCGAACTGCGGCTTGATCAGCGACAGCAACTCGCCGCCCGGCGGCAGGACATCGGTCATCGGCGGCAAGATCAGCTTCAGCGAGATAAACGAGACATCGGTCACCCCAGCCTGCGGTTGCTCAGGCAGATCAGACAGCCGCAGGTAACGCGCATTGAAACCCTCAATGACCGTCACCCGCGGATCTTGCCGCAGCTTCCAGTGCAACTGCCCTTTGCCGACATCCACCGCGATGACGCGTGTCGCGCCGTGCTGGAGCAGACAGTCGGTGAAGCCGCCGGTTGAGGCCCCCACATCAAGGCAGACCTTGCCCGTGACGTCGAAACCTGGAAAAGCTGCGAAGGCCCCCTCCAACTTGTCACCGCCGCGACTCACGAACCGCGGCCGCGCGTCCACAGATAGAGGAAGCGTCTCGTCTATCTTCTGTCCCGGCTTCGTCGCGCGTTGTCCCGCCACGCGCACCTCACCCGCCAGAACCAAGCGCTGCGCCTGCTCCTTGCTCTCGGCCAACCCGGCCTTCACCAACAGTGTGTCCAAACGATCCTTCATCCGTCTCTCGCAGAAAACGCCTTTCTCATCCGGACATCTTAGCGCGGGCGTTTACGGAAATCCAGAACGATGACGACACACGGCCTTTTTTCCGTGAATCCTCAGGCATGGTTTTGGTATCTTCCCACCGTCAACCATACGAAAGGGACGGTAATGAATAAGTTTTTGATCGTTTGCGCGGCTACGGCTGTGCTCACAGGATGCGCTTCACTGATGACCGGTTCGAACGGGACGAAGACCGTCGGGCTGCAGACTTGCCGCCTGGTTTCGCCCGCCAATATCACCAAGCCCGTCTTCAGTTGGAAGATGTCGTCGACGCGGCACGGCGCACAGCAGACGGCCTACCGGATCAAGGTTGGCACGGCGGATGGGAGCAAACTCGGACAAGTCGTGTGGGACAGCCAGACCGTGACGAGCGACCGTTCGACCGGCATCGAATACGGCGGTCCGGTGCTGAAGAGCGCGACGAAATACGTATGGGAAGTTGCGGTGCGCGATGAGAAGGGCGCATGGCTCAAGCCCGTGCAGGGGACGTTCACCACGGGGCTTCTCGACGCGAATGACTGGCGGGGTTCAGAATGGATCGCCATCCCGGGACAGGAGATCATCTCTTCCAATAACGTCCCCAAGAATGAGAGTTCTGTACCCGGCACGAGCTGCTTTGTAAAGGAACTCGATCTCGGCACAAATATCAAGGAAGCCTACTGGACCGTGACGGGACAGGGCGTTTTTGAAGCGTACGTGAACGGCGTGCGCGTCGGTGACGATTTTCTCAAGCCAGGCTTTACCCACGTCTTCAAGACGCGCCATGCGTTCACCTACGACGTGACCGACCTGCTCGGGAAAAAAGGCGGCAAGGACGTGTTCTCAGCGATGGTTTCCGCCGGCTGGTGGCGCGACAAGATCGTCCACTACCGCGGCAAAGAGTCTGCGTTTCGTGCGCAGTTGATCGTCCGGTACGCCGACGGCTCCGAAAAGCGTTTCGGGACGGACCGCACCTGGCTGGGCGCAATCGCCGGCCCTGTGAAGCGTGCCTCGATTTTCGAGGGCGAGGAGTATGATGCTCGCATCTCGATGAACTGGACGCAAAAAGGTGGTTTCGACGCGTTCAAGGCGGTCAAGGCGATTGACGAGTTCAAGGGTGTGATCGTCCCGATGGAAGGCAGTCCCATCCGGCTGCGCGAAGACCTCGTGATGCAGCCGACGACCGCCTACGTCTGGCAAGGCGTTGAGGGCGCGGACGAAAAGACCAAATTCGGCAAGGTCAAGATCATCCGCTCGTACAGGCCTGGCGAGAAGATGACGCTTTCGCCGGGCGAAACGCTCGTCGTGGATTTCGGACAGAACGCCGCGGCCGTGCCGCGTTTCACAGCGACTGCTGCGGCGGGCACGACGATCACGATCCTGCCCGCCGAAATGCTGAATGATCAGGAAGGCCTGAAAAGCCGCGGCAACGACGGCCCGGAAGGCTCCGTCTATCGCGTGAACCTGCGCGGCATTCATAAAGAGGGTGCGCGGGCGGTCTACACGTTCGCCGGCATGGGCGCGGAAACCTACCTGCCGCGTTTCACCTTCTTCGGCTACCGCTATGTGTCGGTCACGGCGACCGACAAGGTGACCATCACCAAGCTGGAGTCCGTCCCCGTCACGTCGATCCCCAAAGAGCTGGAACTCGGCTGCATCACGACAGGCGAAAAGGATGTCAACCGCCTCATCTCCAATGTGAAGTGGGGGCAGTATTCGAATTATCTGTCCGTGCCGACGGACTGTCCGCAGCGCAACGAGCGCCTCGGCTGGACGGCCGACACGCAGGTCTTCACAGAGGCGGCCTCCTGCAATGCGGATGTCTACGGCTTCCTCTACAAGTGGATGCGCGACATGCGTGACAGTCAGCTCGACACCGGATCGTATCCCTCCGTCGCACCGGTGGCGCAGTACGGCAACGAGGGCGACCGCCTCGGCTGGGCAGATGCGGGCATCATTGTGCCCTATACGCTGTGGCGCCGCTTCGGCGATGCGTCGATCGTCAAGGCGAACTGGACATCGATGAAGCGGTATCTGGCGCGTCTCGCGGAAACGAAACACGCGACGCCGCCGGACAAGCGGCAGTACGCCGATTGGCTCTCCTATGAGAAATATCAGCCTTGCGGTGCTCCCTGGGGCAAAAACCCGCCGAAAGAGGCGTTCGAATATTGGAACTATCTGGGTGCCTGCTATTGGCTGTGGGACGCGCGGATGATGGCCGAGATGGCGGCGATGCTCGGCGAGAAGAATGACGAAAAATTCTTCCGCGACACGGCGGAAAAGGCGCTCGCGCACATCCGGAGCACGTATGTCGCGGAAGACGGACTGCTATCGAAGACATTCCGTGACTTGCAGACCGCATGCCTCTTCGCGCTCAAACTCGGCCTGCTGAAAGACGCCAAGGCTGTCGCTGAGACCAAGGCGATTCTGCTGCAAAACATCAAGGATCACGGTGACTGCCTGCAGACGGGCTTCTTGGGAACCTCGATCCTGATGGACACGCTGACCTACGATGTGGGTGCGCCGGAAGTCGCTTACACACTCCTCCTGCAACGTAAAAATCCGAGCTGGCTCTACTCGGTCGATCAGGGTGCGACCACCATCTGGGAGCGATGGAACAGCTACGTGAAAGAGACCGGATTTGGCCCGGTGGGAATGAACAGCTTCAACCACTACGCCTACGGCGCGGTGCTGGCGTGGATGTACGGCACGATGGCGGGCATCCGGGAAGATCCGGCGGCGCCGGGCTTCAAGCACTTCATCCTCGCGCCGATTCCTGACAAGCGCGTCGGGCACGTCTCCGCTGAATACGATTCCGCGTACGGCATCATCCGCTCGTCATGGGCGTACGACAAGGATGGTCGCTGGACATGGTCCTTCACAATCCCGGCCAACACCACGGCTACGGTGACCCTCCCCGGCGGCGAAACAAAAACGTACGTGGCCGGCTCTTACAGGATCACACGCTGACGCGTGCCCGTCGGGCGCGGAACGTCCGGCACACAGCAATGAAGGCGACCGAACGGTCGCCTTATATTTTACAGTTTTCAACGTCCTCCGCCTGGCTCGCCTTTCACACCCCGCAAAACAGGATCCGGAGATCCGTCCGCGCGCCCCTGCAAGGCGCGGCCGACGTCCGGCACGGCCTCCAACAGTGTGCGCGTGTAGGCGTGGCGGGGGGCGTCGAACACCTCGGCGGCCATGCCGCTCTCGACGAACACGCCGTCGTGCATCACGGCCACCCGGTCGCAGATGTTGCGGACGACGGCGAGGTCGTGCGAGATGAGGATGATGGAAAGCCCGAGGCGTTGCTGCAGGGAGCGTACGAGATTGAGGATGCGGGCCTGCACCGAGACGTCGAGCGCGCTGACCGGCTCGTCCGCGATAATCAGGCGCGGTTCGAGCGCCAGGCAGCGCGCGAAACTGACGCGCTGGCACTGGCCGCCGCTGATTTCGCGCGGGAAAGCGTCCAGCACCGTAGCGGGCAGCCCCACCAGTTCCAGCAGCTCGTCGATGCGCTGCGGAATCTCCGCCGTCGGCCGCATGCGGTGCACACGCAGGACTTCATGCAGTGCCTGCCGCACCGTCATGCGCGGATTGAGCGAGCCGGGCGCATCTTGGAACACCATCTGCACCGCGCGCCGGTACTCTCGGAAGCCGCGAGGCGAGAGGCGGTCAACCGCCCGGCCTTCGAACGCGAGCGTTCCGGCACTGGCCGGCTGCAGGCCGATCAGCGTGCGGGCGAGCGACGACTTGCCGCAGCCGCTTTCGCCGACGATGCCGAGCGATTCGCCGGCCGCGAGTTCGAACGAAACGCCACGTACGGCATGGATCGGCGGCTGGCCGGGAGAACGGTAAGTGACGTGCAAATCTTGGACGGTCAGGAGGGACATGGCTGTGTGTGCCAGCAGCGCGTACGGCGGCCGTCGGCGAGGTCTACAATGGGAGGTTGTTCAGCGTGGCAGCGCGCGTCGGCCATCGCGCAGCGCGGCGCAAAGGCACAGCCGGCGGGCCAGGCGTCCGGCGAGGGCACGGTTCCGGGGATGTCTTGCAGCGGGGCGTTACGCGGTGCGTCCAGCATCGGCACTGCGGCCAGCAGACCGCGTGTGTAGGGATGGCGCGGAGCCGACAGCACGCCGGTCACGGCGCCCGATTCCACCACGAGCCCCGCATACATCACATACACGCGCGCCATGCGGCCCGCGACCAGCCCGAGGTTATGGGTGATCAGCAGCACCGCCATCCCGTCGGCGCCGGCCAGCGCGTCGATCAGGTCGAGCACCTGCCGCTGCGTGGTGACATCGAGCGCGGTGGTCGGTTCATCGGCAACCAACAGCTTGGGACGCGCGGCCAGCGCCATGGCGAGCATGACCCGCTGCTGCTGGCCGCCGCTGAGTTCGCACGGAAACGCGCGGGCCGCGCGGGCTGGATCCGGAAGCCCGGTCCGCGTGAGGAGCTCGATGCAGGCGGCGCGGCGCGCGGCACGCGGCAGATCGGGCAGGCACTCCGCGATCTGATCCTGTACGCGCATCACGGGATTGAGGCTGGCGGAGGGGTCTTGAAAGACATACGCGATGCCGCGACCACGTACGCAAGTCAGAGCTGCTGAATCGAGCGTCAGGGTGTCTGTGCCGTCGAACAGCACGCGCCCTTGCAGGCGGGCGCGGTCCGTGGGTGAGAGGCGCGTGAGCGAAAGGGCCGTGAGGCTTTTGCCGCAACCGCTTTCGCCGACCACGGCGACGCGCTCGCCGGCCTGGACGGTCAACGAGACATCGCGGACGGGCGTGGTCAGCGTTCCGTCGCGCCGAAACGTGACGGAAAGGTGATCGACTTGAAGCAAAGGCTGCGACATGGCGGGCAATAGTATAGCGGGTTGCCGCGCAGCACGGAATCGCAAATGCGGAAAGAGGGCGAAGAAGAAAAGGGAGGAAGGAGAGATCCGTTACTGGGAAAGCCCGGACGCCTCCCGTATGAACCGCACCCAACGGCGGCAAACCGTCGGGGCCACGTTCCGTTTCTGATCCGCGGCGGCGGTCGAGCGGACGCACGGCCGGGATGATCACATCGCCTAAATTATCGTCCAAAGTCCCGTTGTTCGCGTCCCATACCCCAACACTGGGATGGTTCCAGAGATCGCGCATCTACTCCGTGGATTGCCGGATCATTCGGCGTTGTCATGTTTGCGCGAATAGTTCTTGTTCCCAAATGGGCTTACCGGGTGGAGACCAAAAAGCAAACCGCCGCCGTAATCAGTGCCTTGCGCCGCCCGAAGCGGGTCGCTCCTAGCCGCGCTGACCGTTCACTTCATCGTCTTGGACTGCCATCCGTCCCGCATCCGATGCCCCCCCGCGAGGCGGGTTGACGCGCTCGCGGTACACCCCCTGGTGCACCGTGACGGTGTCCCCCGGCTGCGCCAGGATGGAATATACCCTATCAGCCCGGCGGATATTGCGGTCCGCGCATCCAGCGTGATTTTCAACTGGTGCTGCTTTACTCGGGTTCCTGCTGTGTCCGGCTTGACGGGCAACCGCGGGAAATACGGGTCGGGCACGTCTATCTGTTCAAACCGCGGCACCGCGAACACTTTCTGTTCGATCCTCGCATCCCGACGCACCACTTCTGGTGTTCCATAACACCCACCGGTCTGCCCCCCGCACTCCGCCATGCCCTGGGGACGACGCCGGATAAGGGGTACCTCCCATCGGAGTGTTTCAACCGTCTGATTTCAGCCGCCTTCCTGTTACGTACAGGTCAATCGCCGGCATCGCTGCAAGTGGCGAACACCCTGGCGCTCGCGCTTTTTTCTGAGTTCCTGAATCTCGCGGATCATGCGGCCCTGATGGTCCGCGATGACGCCTGCGTAACCCGGGCGCTCCGCCACATGGAGGATCACCTGGGGGAGACGGACTGCCTCGCCGGCGCGCAGCGCGCTGCGGGCTGCTCCGAAAACGCCTTGATCTACAAGTTCCGCACAGCGGTCGGCACCACGCCGGCGCGCCACCTCTGGCGGCTCCGCACGGAAAAAGGACTGGCCTTGCTGGCGGAGACCGGTCTGTCGGTGGACGAAATCGCCAATCAGTGCGGGTTCAAGAACCCGTTCCACTTTTCGCGCTGCGTCCGGCGCATGCAGGGCCATCCTCCGCGCGAGATCCGCCGCCGCGCCTGATCCTGATCATTGCGCAAAATGCAGTATGTTTTTTTCGCATTAGGCGGTATGCGTTTCTGCCGGTTTGCTATGCTACCGATAAATGAATGCGGGGAGAGCAACGATGAACAGACGGTCTTTTCTGAAGGCAGGCGCCGCCGCCCTGGCGGGACTGGCTCTGAACGGACGCGGCGACACACCTGTCCGGCGTTTGAAAACGGGGGTTCAACTCTATTCGGTGCGCAAGCTGTGTGACAAGGATTTCCCGGGCACCCTGCGCGCGCTGAAGGCGATGGGTTACGAGGGCGTGCAGTGCGGCGGCTTTTTCGGACGCACCGCCAAAGAGCTGAACACGCTCTTCAAAGACCATGGCCTGGCGGCGGCCGGCATGCAGATGCAGGCCGACCGGATCATCAAGCCCGAGAACCTGGCGGCGTCGGTCGAGTTTGCCCGCGAACTGGGCGCACCTTACCTCTTCGTCCCGCACTTCGACGCCAAGACGGCGGACGGCTGGAAGCGCTTTGCGGAGCAGATGTCGGAGGCCGCGCTCGCTTTCAAGACGGCCGGCATCCGCCTGGGCTACCACAATCATCAGCACGAGTTCCGTGACCGGTTTGACGGCGTGTGCAAATGGGACATCCTCTATCAGAACGCCTCGCCGGACGTGTGCCAGCAGCTCGACCTCGGGCACTGCATGCTGGCCGGGGAGTCGCCGGCCTTCTGGCTGAAGAAGTATCCGAACCGCAACCCCGCCGTGCATGTTAAAGCGGCCTCCAAAACCACCGGCGTGATCGGGGCCGACGGTGTGGATTGGGAACCGACCTTCGCCGCCTGCGAGACGGACATCACGGAGTGGTATGTGGTCGAGGCCGAAGTGCGGCCCGACACGTTGGACGATGTGCGCGGCTGTCTCACGCATATGAAGAAACTGGGGAGGGCCTAGCATGAACCGTCGTCGTTTCCTGACCGCATCGGCACTCGGCGCCGTAGCCTATCTCAGCGGTTGCGCCACCACCCGCGGACCGCGGCCGATCGCGCCGAACAGCAAACTCAACCATGCCTGCATCGGTGTGGGCGGCATGGGCGGGGCGGACATCAGCAACATCAAGACCCACGCCAACACCCAAATCGTGGCGCTCTGCGATGTCGACCGCGATCGGCTCGCACAGGCGGCCAAAGCGTTTCCCGGCGCGCGCACCTACACCGACTGGCGAGAACTGCTGGCCAAGGAGGGCGACCGCATCGATTCGGTCAACGTCTCGGTGCCTGACCACAACCACACGATCATCGCGACCCACGCCATGCGCGCGGGCAAGCACGTCTACTGCCAGAAGCCGCTCTGCCATGAGATCGCGGAGTGCCGCCTGCTCAAGGAAACCGCCCGGCGCCACGGCGTCGTCACGCAGCTCGGCGTGCAGTTCTCGGCGGGCGTGGGCGACCACATGGCCGTGGCGTATCACAGGGCTGGCGTGATCGGCGCGGTCGAGCACATTTATCTCTTCTCCAACCGCAAAGGCATCTCGCGCATTCGGACGCTGCGGCCGTCAAAGGCTGATCCCGTTCCGGCTAATCTGGATTGGGATTTGTGGATCGGCACCGCGCCGTTCCGCCCCTACGCGGAGAAAGTCTACCACCCGCTCATCTGGCGCATCTGGCAGGACTTCGGCTCCGGCTGGATCGGCGACATCGGCTGCCACCTGCACAGCTCCGTCTGGAAAGGCATCGGGCTGACCGCGCCGATTTCCGTCAAGGCCGAGGTGCAGGAGGAGTGGAAGCGCGACCCTGCCTGCTTCAAGGAGACCTGGCCTCAGGGCGCGCACATCACCTGGGTTTATCCCGGCATCCCGGCCAGTGACGGCAAGCCCATCACCGTGGAGTGGTTTGACGGCATGACCGGCGAGGCCGCGCCCAACCTGCTGCCGCCGCCGGCGCTTCAGGCGCTGGCCAAAGAGGTCGGGTTGGAGCGGCTGCCCGACGAAGGCTCCGTGGTGGCCGGTTCGGAAGGCTGGCTGATCCTGCCCCACTCGGCTGGGCCGCGCCTCGTCTTCAAAAACCGGCAGGCCGCCAAACCGCCCAAACCGGTTCTGCCGACCTGGCCCAACCACTATCATGAGTTTCTGGACGGCTGCGTCGAGGGCCGCCGCACGAGCGCCGATTTCGCGGCCGTCGCGCCGATGGTCGAGGCCGTGCTGCTTGGTAACGTCGCCGAGCGCGTGCCGGACACCCTGTTGAATTGGGACGCGCGCCGTATGCGCGTCACGAATTCGCCGGAGGCCACGCGCTTCCTGCGCCGCACTTACCGGACGGGCTGGGAACTTGAGGGACTGGAGTCGATTTCATGAATCGGCGTTCGTTTATCAGAGCTGCGGCGGGTGTTCTCGGCTGCCCCGCGCTGATCCCGGCCTCGGCACTTGGCCGTGCAGGCCGCCCTGCACCGTCCGAGCGCGTCACGATCGGTTTCATCGGTTACGGCACGCAGGGACGTTACAACGCAAGCAACTTTCTGCAGGACGACCGTATTCAGGCGATCGCGGTTTGTGACTGCAACCGTGAATCCAATCTGTACGGATACAACTCGGGCCTGCCTGGCGGACGTGATTACGGCACCCGTACGGTCAATGCGCATTACGCGAATAAGACCGGAAGTCCCGCCTATCATGGCTGCGCTTCCTTTGTCGATTACCGTGAGTTGCTGGACATGCCAGGGCTCGACGCCGTCATGATCTGCACCCCCGATCACTGGCATGCGGTCATGGCCATTGCCGCCATGCGCAAAGGCAAGCATGTGTACTGCCAAAAGCCGCTCTCGCTCTCGATCGCCGAGGGTCGTGCCATGGCCAACGTCGCCAAAGCGACCGGCGTGGTTTTCCAGACCGGCTCACAGCAACGTTCGGACACTTACTTCAAGATGGCGGTCGAATTCGTGCGCAACAACCGGCTGGGCAGAATCCACAAGGTCGAGATCGGCCTGCCCAAGGCCTGGCACAAGTTCTACGGACGCACCGGCGCACTGGCCAGCTTTGAGCCGTGCGCGGTTCCGGACGGACTGGACTACGAGCTTTGGACAGGCCCCTCTCCGATGCGTCCCTACTGTTCTGCCCTGCAGCCGCTCTCGTGGCGCAGCAATTACGACTTCGCGGGCGGCGTGCTGACCGATTGGGGCGCGCATCACTCCGACATCGTGCAGTGGGCTTTTGACAAAGATCATACCGGCCCGACGTCAATCGAAAACATCAAAGCCGTGGAGATGCCGCCCGCCGACGCCGTATTCAACGTGGCCAAGGGCTTCTCTTATGACTTTGTCTACGCCGACGGGCCGCGTGTCACAGTCAGCACCGATTTGGAGATCGGCATTCGCTTCTATGGCGAAAACAACAAATCGCTTTTCGTGACCCGCGGCAGCATTAAGACGGATCCCGCTGAATTGATCCGCGAAAAGATCAAGGATCACGAGATCCGCGTCTACACCAGCCGTGCGCACGAGCGGAACTTCACCGATTGCATCTACAGCGGACAGCCCGCCATCGCGCCCTGCGAGGTCGGACACCGCTCCAACACCATCGGCGCACTGGCGGTCATCGGCCTCCGTCTGGGCTGCTCCACCATCAAGTGGGATCCCGCCACCGAAAAGGTCATTGGCAACGATGCGGCAAGCGCCATGTTAAGTCGCCCCATGCGGGCCCCTTGGAAAGTATAATCCACGAACAACGCCACTCACGAGAACGCATGAACTTCAGCAGACGAAACTTCTTCAAATGTAGTGCGGCAGGTCTTAGCGGTGCGATGCTTTTGAATGCCCAGCACGCTCGCGCAGCGACCGGCAGCATGCCGCGCCTCAAGGCCCCCGAACCGCCCGCAGAGCTGCACATCGGTTGTCAGCAGATGCTGGTTCCGGGCTCCAGCTTTGAAGAGCGCTATGACTTCCTCGAAGCCAACGGCTATGACCGCGTCGAGATCAACGGCGGCAACTGGGAGTGGCTGGCAAAAAACGCGGACGCCATGGCTGCCGCCATCAAAAAACGCAACCTCAAATTCTGCGTGACCTGCATCGGCGCGCGAGGCAACGCCGGCATGGCCGATCCCGTGGAACGCCGTGCGGTCATTGACACGACCCAAAGCATCGTCGAAAGCGCGGGAAAACTGGGTGCCGTCGGCGTCATCATGTGTCCCGCGCGCAAGCAGATCGACCTGCCCTTCCCGGAGTTGCGCGAACGTTTTCTCAACGAGATTTTGCCCGAGATCCTCGCGCATGCGGAAAAGTGCGGCACCAGCATCGTTCTGGAACCGCTCAACCGTGGGGAGACGATGTTTCTGCGCCAGGTGGCGGACGGCGCGGCTATCGTACGCGACACGAAGAGCCCGGCCATCGGCGTGATGGGCGATTTCTGGCATATGACTTTCGAAGAGACCCGTGATATGGGAGCATTCATCTCTGCCGGCACGTATTTAAAGCATGTCCACATCGCCTCGCGCAAGACCCGCAAGATCCCGGGCATGGACGGCGAGGCAGACAACTACGTGGACGGTTTCAAAGGCTTGAAATTGATCGGATACCGCGGCGCGATCAGTATCGAGGCCGGTTATCTGAAAGGCACACCCGACGATCAGAAAAAACGTCTGTTGGCGCAAGCCGCGACGCTCATTCGCAACCAATGGGACGAGGCCTGATTTTCATTATCCCGTCTGACTCGTCCGACGCGTCAGACCTGTCCGACCCAACCAAAGGAGACCCACCATGCAGAACCGCAGAGACTTCATCAAGAACGCGTCCGTGTTCTCGGCCATGATGGCCGCCGCCCCTACGATCGTGTCCGCGCAGGGCATCGCGCGCACCTTCAGAGTCGCCATGATCGGCTCCGGCCGGCGTGCGTCCGATGCCTTCAACAACATGGCGGAGGCCGCCAAAAAAATGGGCCACACTATTCAACTGGTGGCGGCCCATGACTTTTTCCTCGAAGAGGCACAACGCCGCTGCAAGCAGTTCGGCTGCGATGAAAAATTCGCCTTCGGCGGCGGCGACGGTTATTTCAAGATGCTCGACGTGCCCGGCATTGAGATCGTGATTCTGGGTGCGCCGCCCGCTTTCCGCCCGCGCCACCTTGACGCCTGCATCAAGGCCGGCAAGCACGTGTTCGCCGAAAAGCCGATCGCGGTCGATCCGCAGGGTGTGCGCCATGTGCTGGAGTGCACGGCAGCCGCCAAAGCCAAGCAGTTGACGCTGGTGACCGGCACGCAGCGCCGTCATCAGGGCGCCTACATGCGCCAGGCACTGGCCTTCCAGAAGGGACAACTCGGCACCATCCGCGGCGGCAACATCTACTGGTGTCAGGCGCGCGGCAGCATCCGTCCGCGCAAGGAGGGCGCCACCAACGCGCAGTACATGTGCAACAACTGGATGAACTGGGCCGAGATGTCGGGCGACCACATCGTCGAGCAGCACGTCCATAACATCGACGTCGCCAACTGGTTCATCGGGCGCTATCCGCGCACGGCGATGGGCGTGGGCGCCCGCGTGCGTCGCCCCACCGGCAACCAGTATGACTTTTTCAGTGTGGATTTCGATTACGGTGACGGCCTGCATATCCACAGCCTCGCACGCCAGATCCCGGGCTGCGCCGACCGCGTGGGTGAAATCTTCTCGACCGAGCTGGCCGAGATCTCCGGTGGCGGCAAGATCCGCCGCTATGATGGCAAGGAAGTGGAACTGGAGGATGTCGGAAACGAGGGCAACCCCTACGTCAACGAACATTCGGCCCTGTTGGACAGCGTGATCAACGGCAAGCAGCTCAACGAGGGTGAAACCATCGCCTACGCCACGGCGGCTGCGATCATGGGCCGGCTCTCGGCCTACACCGGGCAGGTCGTGCGCATGTCCGACATTCTGACCAACCAAGATTCGCCGTTTTACAACATGAACTTCAAGCCCGCGGCCATCGACTTTGAAGGTTCTGCGGATGTCGTTCTGCCGGAGGAAGGCGTGGCGCCACGGCCCGGGAAAGACAAGTAGAACGCTCAACGTTCAACGCTAAATGCTGAAGGAGAGAGTTGAGAATTGAGAGTTGAGAGTTGAACGTTGAGCGTTATAAATTCTGCGCTGCAACAAAGAAAGAAGTTTCCGATGACCGACACGAAAAAGACCTGGCTGCCTTACAAGTGGGAACTGATTGCGTTGCTCTGGTTCGCGTTTTTCTTTAATCAGGCCGACCGTCAGTCCTACAACGTGGTCCTTCCGCTACTGACCAAAGATCTGGGACTGACCTCGGTACAGACCGGACTCATCGGTTCCATCTTTCTCTGGTGCTATGCGTTACTGGTTCCGTTGGGCGGCTATCTGGGCGACATCTCGCGACGCAAGTGGGTGCTTTTCTACAGCCTCTTGCTGGCGAGCGGCTGCACCTTCCTCTCCGGTATTGCAGGGGGCATGGCCAGTCTCATCCTGATCCGCGGCTTCGGCAATGGCGGCGGAGAGGCGTGCTATTTCCCCTCCGCGAATTCGTTGATCGGCCAATACCATCACAAAACCCGTGCGCTGGCGATGGGCATCCATCAGACGGCGCTCTATTTCGGCCTGATCTTCAGCGGCCTGATTGCCGGATGGATGGGCGAGCGCTACGGATGGCGTACCCCCTTCTTTTTCTTCGGAACGATGGCGTTAATCCTCTGCTTCGTCATCCTTTGGCGCGTCAAGGATGTCGGCCAACCTGCACAGGACGATGACAGCAAGAAGGTGCACAAGATCCCGCTCAAAGAGCTGTTCCACGGTGTCCTGTGTAAACCGACATTTTGGGCGCTCTGCCTTTCGTTCAGCGCATTTTTCTTTGTGATCTGCGGATTCAACACCTGGATATCCACGTTCCTCTATGAGAAGTATGAACTCAAGCTGGCCAAAGTCGGGTTCTCCTCGATGTTTTATCACCAGGTTGCGGCCGCCACTGGCGTGTTGCTGGGCGGACGCATCTCAGACCTGTTGGCGGTGCGTTTCCCGCGTATCCGGATCAAGGTCGTGATCTTCGGCCTGTTCATGGGCGCCCCCTTCGTGTATCTGATGGGCGCGACCCACACGCTGTGGGTCTGTTACGCCGCGCTGGCGGGCTTCGGCATCTTCCGTGGCATTTTTGACTCCAACATCTACGCCACCCTTTTTGATGTGATCGAACCTAAATACCGCGGTTCCGCGACTGGCCTGATGTTGACCAGTATCTTTTTCGTCGGTGCCTTTGCCCCGGTCATCCTCGGTTGGGCCAAACAGACGATCGGCCTGACCACCGCAATGTCCTACCTCTCCATCGGGTTCGTGATCGGCGGCGTCGTTCTGTTGGTCGCCGCGCTCACCAGTTTTAAGAACGATTTCATCAACGAGGCCAGCGTCGCGCGCGAATGAAGCGAACCCCCACCATCATCGGTATCGGCTATTGCGGGATGGATTACCTCTGCATCCTGCCGCGCATCCCGCTGGACGACAAGGTTGAGATCGTCGAAAGCCTCATCCAGGGCGGCGGTCCGGCGGTCACCGCCATCGTCGCCGCAGCACGTCTTGGCGCAAAGACCGCTTTCTTCAGCGCTGTCGGCGATGACGAGCGTGGCGCGCAGATCGTGCGCGGCATTGCCGCCGAGGGCATCTGCACCGCAGGCGTCAAGGTCCGCAAAAACGCTGAATCTCCGGCCGCCTTCTGCTGGATCGAACAGCAAACGGGCAAACGCAGCATCGCCTGGACGCGCGGCACGGCGCGTCCGCTCACGCCTCGCGAACTGAGCCGCGAGCAGATCCGAGCCTGTGACCTGTTGCATCTCGACGGCCACCAGACTCAAGCCGCGCTCGCCGCGGCCGCCTTCGCGCACAAACACGGCGTGTGCGTCTCGATCGATGCCGGCACACTCTTGCCGGGCATCGACGACCTGCTGGCGCTGAGCGATGTCGTGATCGCCTCTGAACGGTTCGCAGCCCGTTACACCGGTTCGCGTTCGCCCGAGACCGCGGTCCGCAAACTCTTTGCCGCAGGACGCCGTTTCGCCGGCATCACACTTGGCAAACGCGGATCCATCGGTTTTGATGGCTCGCGCATTTTGTTCTGCCCGCCCTTTGAGGTTCCCCGTGTGGTCGACACCACCGGCGCGGGCGACACCTATCACGGTGCTTTCGCGTTTGCCGCCGCACAAGGCCGCCCCTGGGAAGCCTGCATGCGCTTCGCCACCGTGGTCGCCGCTCTCAAATGCGCCCGGCTCGGCGGCAGGACCGGCATCCCTGACCTGCGAACGACCGAACGTCATCTGAAGGATTTCACCAACACACGATGTGACGCCCCCCGCACGCGGAGCGTCCGTCAAAGGAAAGCAAGATCATGAGCACCTACCTGAAACATTACACGAATCAAGGGACGTTCACCAAAATCGCCTCGATCGGCGACGGCGATCTGAAACTGACCGAGTTCGGCATCATCACACTCAAGGCGGGCGAATCCTACACCGCCGAGTCCGGCACGTTTGAAACCGCCCTGATCGTCTTGGGCGGCACCTGTTCCGTCTCTGGCACGGGCTTCAACTTCCCTAAGGTCGGCACCCGCAAGGATGTTTTCTCCGGCAAGCCGCACACCGTCTACATCCCTTACGGCACCGCCTACACCATCACCGGCACCACGGATGTCGAGATCGCCTGGGCCGCCTCGCCCTCCGACCTGAAGACGGAAGCGTACGAGATCACGCCCGAGCAGGTGAAGGAAGCCCACATCGGCAAGGAGAACTATCAGCGTGATGCGCTACTCATGCTGACCGACGCCTTCCCTTCGCGCCATTTCTTTATTGGCGAAGCCTACGTTCCTTCCGGGAATCATGCCAGCTATCCCCCCCACCGTCACGATTATGACAACTTGCCGGTTGAGGTGGACATGGAGGAGGTCTACTTCTTCCGCTTCAATCCGCGGCAGGGTTACGGCATCCAGAAGATCTACACCGATGACCGCTCGATCGACTTCACCTGCACGGTGCAGCAGGACGATACAACCCTCATTCCGCGCGGCTATCACCCGGTGATCAACGCGCCGGGCTACACCATGTACTATCTCTGGATCATGGCCGGCCCCAACCACCGCAAGTTCCTCTCAGTGCCTGATCCGGACCACAAATGGATAACAGGACAATGAAACGCGACGCGATCCAGCATATCACGCGGAGACGCAGAGAACACGGAGGAATGAAAGACTCAGCGTCTCCGCGCCTCCGCGTGAAACAACCGGGAGACCTCCTTCTCGGCATCGACTTCGGCACCGGCGGCTGCAAGGTGACGGTCATCGATCCGTCCGGCACCGTGGTCGAAAGCGTGTCTGGCGAATACCCCACGATTCATCCGCGGCCGGCCTGGGCAGAACAGGATCCCGCCGACTGGTACCGCGTCATGTGCGGCGTGCTCAAACGCCTCAAACAGCGGCGCCGTATCGCGGCTGTGGCACTCGACAGCTACACCCACGGCGCGGTGCTGCTCGACCGTAACCTGAAGGTGATACGCCCCACGATCATCTGGACCGACCAGCGCAGCGTCAAAGAGTGCGCGGCCCTCAAGCGCGATCACTTCGACCTCATCTTCAAGACCGCTTACCAGGCCCCAACTCCAACGTGGACCCTCCCGCAAATGCTGTGGTTGCGCAACAACGAGCCACAGACGCTGAAACGCACACGCCACATCCTGTTCGTCAAGGACTACGTGCGCTACCTGCTGACCGGCGAAATGGCCTGCGACAGCGTGGAAGCGCAAGGCACGCTCTTCTGGGACATGCGCGGGGGACGTTGGTCGGAGGCGCTGTGCGACCTCGCAGGCATCCCGCTCGCTGCTCTGCCCCGCATCGGACGCCCAACCGATCTGGCCGGTTCGATCACCGAATGCGCGGCTGCCGACACCGGCTTGCCGGTAGGCACGCCCGTGATCATGGGGGCCAGCGATTCGGCGGTTGAGGACTATGCCGCAGGTGCCGTTGCCCCCGGACAGTGCGTGCTCAAGCTCGCCACCGCCGGCAACGTCAATGTGATGACCGCCAAGGCCCGTCCGCATCGTGAGACACTGACCTACTCGCACGTCGTGCCCGGCCTGTGGTACACCGTCACCGCGACCAACGCGGCCGCCGTCTGTCAACGTTGGTACCGCGACACCTTCTGCCACCCCGGCACCTCGTACGATGCCATCGACCGTGAGGCCGACAAGGCGCCGCCCGGCAGCAACGGCGTCTTCTTCCACCCGTATCTGCAAGGCGAGCGATCGCCCTACTGGGACGCGAATCTGCGCGGCAGCTTCACGGGAATGAGCATGGCCAACACACGTGGCGACATCGCGCGCGCACTGCTGGAAGGCGTCGCCTTCTCGCTGCGCGACTGCTATCGGACAATCGAGAAGATGAAGTTACCCGTTCACGAGTTTCTGTTGATCGGCGGCGGCGCCAAGAGCGCGCTCTGGAGCGGCATCGTGTGCGATCTCTTTAACGCGCCGGTCAAGTGCCCCGCCTGTTGCGACGCCTCATTCGGCAGCGCCCTGCTGGCCGGTGTCGGCACGGGGGTCTTCGCGGACGAGGTGTCTGCCGTCAAGCAGTGCCTCCGTTTTGACCGCGAACTCCTCCCGAATGCAGACCGATCAGCCTTCTACAATGAGCATTTCACGCACTATCGCGCCATCCATGACGCATTGGCGGAGTGCTATCGTCATCTCGCCCCCTCATGATGCTTGAGAGTCGAAAATCCCCCCCTACAGTCTCACAACCTTACAGCCTCACAGCCTTACAGCCTTCTCACAAGGAACGACCATGACACCAAAAAACTACCTCTACGAGATGATTCGTAGCGAGCTGACCTGGGCGGTCGGCGACGAGTATGTTCAAACCAATGATGCCGATAAACTCGGCCATTCCATCGACTACTACTGGGTGCCGGAGTGCTGGCATGACCGTGGCGAGAAACCCACTCCACCAGATTTCGTCGTGCACCCGGGATCCACGCAAGAGGTCGCCGAGATCCTCAAAATCGCCAATACCCACAAGATCCCCGTCATCCCCTGGGGCGGCGGCTCTGGCTCACAGGGCGGCGCGTTGCCGATCTACGGCGGCATCGTGCTGGACATGAAACGCATGAACAAGGTGCTGGAAATCGATCCCGTCTCGATGACCGCCACAGCGGAAGTCGGCATCAACACGCAGCATCTGGAGTGGGAAGTCGAGAAAGCCGGATACAGCACCATGCACTTCCCGGCCTCGATCGCCTGCGCCACCCTCGGCGGCTTCATTGCCCACCGCGGCACCGGCGTGCTCAGCACGAAGTATGGCAAGATCGAGGACATGATCATGTCCCTCGAGGTGGTCACGCCGACCGGCGAGATCATCAACACCCTGCCGGTGCCGCGCCACGCTTCCGGACCGGCCCTCACCGAACTTTATCTCGGCAGCGAAGGCACGCTGGGCGTCGTGACCAAGGCGACCATGAAGATCCATCCGATCCCGGCTTCACGCAAGTTCCACGCCTTCCTCTTTGAGACCATGCACGACGCCATGACGGCTGGCGCAAAAATCATGACCAGCCGTCTGCGTCCCTGCGTCATCCGCCTCTACGACGAGACCGAAACGGCCAAGCTTGTCAAACGGGTACTGGGGATCGACCGCAAGGGCGCGTATCTGGTGTTCGGTTTTGACGGCCCGGAAAAGATCGTGGATCTCGAGCTGGAAGAGGCCTGCAACATCTGCGCGCAGACGGCCAAAGAAGATCTGGGAACGGAAGCCGGACAGACCTGGTGGGATCACCGCTACAAGTTCTTCTATCCGCCCTACATGTTCCACATGCCGCAGGCCTTCGGCACGCTCGACACGGTCGCCACCTTCTCCAACATTGAGAAGGTCTACTGGGCCATGAAAAATGTCGTGCAGGAAAGCTTCCCGCAGGCGACCTTCATCGGCCACTTCTCGCACTGGTACGACTGGGGCTGCATGCTCTACGCGCGCTTCATTATCGACGAACCGCCTAAAGATCCAAACGAAGCGGTGGTGCTCTACAACCGCATCTGGGACATGGCGATCCGCGCGGCGATCCGCGAGGGCGGCGTGATCAATGAGCACCACGGCGTGGGCCTCAAGCTCGGCCGTATCATGCGCGACCTGTATGGGCCGGCTTTCAACGTGCTGGAGTCGATCAAGAAGACGCTGGATCCCAACAACATCATGAACCCCGGCAAAATGGGCTTCCCCGGAAAAGGAGTTTAAACCATGCATATCGAAAAGAAACTGGACGTCATCAACGCCTGCCGCTTCTGCTTCATGTGCAGGCATCTTGACCCGGTGGGCATCGTCACCTGCCGCGAGGCGGACACCCCGCGCGGCCGAGCGCTGATCTGCGACCGTATTCGGATGGACGCGACGAATCTGTCCAACGCCGATTTCATCGACACGCTCTATCGCAGCGCCCTGAGCGCCGCGAACCGTTTCCATTGCGTGAGCAGCTACGACGAAACGGGGCTGGTCCTTGAGGCGCGCAAAGACATCGTGGAAGCGGGCTACGCGCCCGCCGCAGTGACCGCCTTAGCCAAAACGCTGGAAAAGGCCACCTTCAGTGTCAAAGGGAAAGGGCGCGCGCTCTATTTCGGCACAAAACCCGAACTGTACAAAGGCTGCGCGACACTCGTCGGCGGTGATCCGGGCAAGGCGTTGGCCGTGCTGGGATTCGAGGCCGCCTCGAAAAGGGTATTCGCCCGCTTCAAGAAAGCGGTCACGGCCAGCGGCTGCAAAACCCTGGTCGTGGCCGAGCCCTCGTCGTACGAGTTTCTGCGCGACAAGCTGACCGGCATCAAGGTGATTCACTGCGCCGATGCGCTCATAACGCAAGGTGTGAAGAAGGCGGGCGCACGCAAGGCGGTTTATCTGGAGAGCGATTTCCTCAAAAACTACTGCGGAAATCCCTCTGCGCCGCGCGATCTGCTCAAGCAGGCCGGCTATACGCTTCTCGCATTCGGCACCAACACCGAAGAGTCCTTCGCCGCTGGCGAAGGCGCCGTGGTCTACGACACGCTCTACCCCGCGCTGGCCGAGCGTATGTGTCAGCGTGTCTACGCCTTGGCCGAAGGACTCGAAAAGGTACGTTTCATCACGGCGTCCCTGTATGTGAGAGACACTTTGAAAAAATACAATCCGGCCTTCGATGTCATCACACTCGAAGAGGCGGTATCCCTGTCGCAGGCTTAACCGTACCTGCCGGAACTACGGCCATGATGATCATTTGGAACCCCAATAGGAAAGCACACCAATCATGAAAGCATTCAAAGTCGGATTCATCGCATTGAGCAAGGCCAGTTGGGCAACGCCCGAAATCGACAACCTGCGCAAGACCGCGCTGGCCAGCCTCAAGACACTCCCCTATGAGGTCGTGGACGGCAACGCCCTGACCACCACGGCTGCCGAGGCCTCTGACCTCTGCACAGAACTGCGCAAACAGGATGTCAGCGCAGTCGTCGTGTTCATGGCCACCTTCCCCGTCGGCGCGATCATTCCGGTCATCGCCAAAGAGCTGCCGGTGCCGGTGATCCTGGTCTCCACGCCCGAGAAACCGCAGGCAGGCGGCATGTGGGCGCAGAACTCATTCTGCGGCTCGAATATGGCCGTGCACACCCTCCGTAAGCTCGGCCGCAAGAACACTTTTGTGTTCGGACCTGCCGACCAGACCGGCGAGCTGGTGAAAAAACCGCTGGGCCTGATCAAATGCATGTCGGATCTCGCGGCCGCCAAGATCGGATTGGTCGGCGGGCGCGTCCCCGGCTTCTACACCTCGAACTGCGACGAGATGCGTCTGCGCGCCAAGATCGGCAGCGAGGTTGAGATCATCGACCTCCTTGAGCTGGTCGAGGTCGCCAGGAACCTTTCGCCTGAAGAGACCGCGCGCGGCGTCGAGGCGGTACGCAAAACCGCGGCCGTCTGCTGCGCCAAGGTCGAGAAGGAGATCGAGTCCGGAGGCCGCATGTACGAGGCCTTCCGCAAGACGGCGGCCAAGTACAACCTCACCACTTTCGCGGTACGTTGCTGGCCGGAGTGGTCGGACATTTTCGGTATCGCCCCCTGCGCCGTGCTGGGCATGCTCAACAATGACCGCGTGGTCAGCAGTTGCGAAGGCGATGTGCTGGGTGCGGTCCTGATGCAGATGGAGACCTCGCTGAGCGGTGGCATTCCCTTCTTCGCGGATCTCATCTCATTCGATTACGACCAGAACACGGCCGTGCTCTGGCATTGCGGCGCGGCGCCTTCCGCCATCTGCCGCAAGTTTGAGGAGACCACCCTCAACCAGCATTTCCGCGTGGACGGCGGCAACAAGAAGGGACTCACGAACGAGTTCTCGATGAAGGCCGGCCCGATCACTCTGGCGCAGCTCGATGAGGACGGCGACGGCTACCGCATGCTGATCGCCAAAGGCAACGCGCTCGACACCGAACCCTTCATCCGCGGCAACCCGCTGAACGTCCGGTTCGACTGCTCGGTCGAGCGGCTGATCAACGTGATCATGACCGAGGGCTTCAAGCACCACTACTCGATCATCCACGCCGACATCGAAACCGAGCTGATCGAACTCTGCCGCTGGCTGGGCATCACCCCCGTGCTCGTGAAGTAAGGAAACCCATGCCTCTTGTCACGTTTAACAGTTGTTTCTCACACAAAGGCACAAAGGACACGAAGAGGAATTGTACGTCGTGAAAAGGCCCCTTGTGGCCTTCGAGCCTTTGTGTGAGATTGAATTGGGTTGCGGGCTGCGCCCGCGTTGCAAAACAAGGAGACCGTCATGAGCCACACCCCATTCCCCATCCGTGTCACCATCTGGAACGAGTATATCCACGAGCGGCAAGAGCCGTCCGTCGCCGAGCTCTATCCCGACGGCCTTCACGGCGCTCTGGCCAAAAGTCTGGCGGCGCCGGATCTCGTGATCCGCACCGCCACACTGGACGAGCTTGAGCACGGACTCACGCAGGATGTGCTGGACGCCACGGACGTGCTGCTGTGGCGGGGACATGCCGCGCACGACAAAGTTGATGACGCGGTCGTCGCGCGTGTGCGTCAGCGGGTGTGGGACGGCATAGGGCTGCTGGTGATGCACTCCGGGCACATGTCCAAGATTTTCCGCGAGCTGAACGGCACGAGCGGCAAACTGCACTGGCGCGAGGTCGGCGAACTGGAACGTGTCTGGTGTGTGGATCCTGCGCATCCGATCGCCGCCGGCGTGCCCGAGCACTTCGATATCCCGTACGAGGAGATGTACGGCGAGCCCTTCATGATCGCGGGTGACGCGCACGTGATCTTCATGTCGTGGTTCGAAGGCGGCGAAGTGTTCCGCAGCGGCTTCACGCTGCAACGCGGTTTCGGCCGGATGTTCTACTTCCGGCCCGGCCACGAAGCCTTCCCCACCTTCCGTCACCCGGAAGTCCTGAAGGTTCTGGCTAACGGCATCCGCTGGCTGCGCCCCACGGTCGACATGCCCTTCCCCAAGACACACCGCCCCGACCCGCTCTCGCCGATCGCGCCCAAGGATTTCAAGGTGCACAACGTCGGCATCGTGAATCCGTGATGGGACGTCTCACACGAAGGCACAAAGGTTATTCATAAAAAACACTCTCTTCGTGTCCTTGGTGGCTTTGTGTGCCCGTCGGCCAGTGGCCAGTGCAACACTGGCCATCGGCCGACGGGGAATCCGATTTTCTTGTATCTGTCGGGTAATTCAAGAATCCCATACCTTTCAACCCGGAACTGCGGCGCATTATCGGGCTCTTAAACACGAAGCCCCAGTAACCTCGGGCCGGGCTGGCAGCCTAAATTTACTACCCGCCCAACTCGATCACCCTCTGCGCCGCTGTTCGAGCGACACCGGCTCGCCCGGTAGCGGCGCAGATAACCGCGCACAACCATCCGCCCCGATCCCCGCGCCCGCGCAAAGAATGCAGGAAAGCTGGAGAGCTTCCCCCTCTCGGCGCTTTTTTGACACTGGATGCCGATCTTGCAAACCGCCGCACCGACGCAAGTCACCAGATGACCTTTCACGATCATCGCGCTGATGCTGATCACCTTCGTGCCGTGGTTCTCGACAGCCGTGCCCAAGGCCTGCGGACTGCTGAAGTAAGCCAATGAAAACCGATCAAATGCGCAAACCGACAAGTGAGCGCCACAAATCGAATCGCCTCCTGATAAACGTCCAGCCTCTCGTGATCGAAGTGCGCTTTCATGGATGCAGTCTACTCTGGCGAAAGCCTTCCACTCAAGCGCAAGATGAGGGCAAAGCAAGATGGGGATTACGATTAGGGGACATCGGCACCAACAGAACTGCCCTGCGCCATGAGCCAGCTTTTCACAGGGTTGAACCCTTGCGGGGTACGGCGTATACTCTTGCTCATGAGGTGCCGAACGGACAAAATGGCGGCGGAGTCTGCTAACGATGAGGCGTTATTGCGCGAATGGCTGGAGGCCGTGCGCGGCGATATTGAATTGGCGCTGCCGAACGATGCCGTACGGGAACGTTCGTCGGGAAGTTATGCGGAATCGGCGCCGGTCTGTCACGTCGTTGCGGGAGCGAACGGTTGCGGCAAGACGACGTTCGCGCTGCACTTTCTTCCCAGATATGCGGCCTGCTTAGAGTTCGTCAATCCGGACCTGATCGCGGGCGGGCTGTCGCCGTTTGATCCCGCACGGAGCGCGGTCAAAGCCGGACGCCTTGTACTGGAACGCGTGCGAGAGTTGTCTGACGCGCGCCGCGACTTCGGTTTCGAGACAACCCTTTCCGGACGCGGATACCTGACTTGGTTGGGCGGGCTGAAAAACAAAGGCTACCGCATCCATCTGTATTACGTGTGGGTGCCGGACGTCAGCATCCTAACGGCCCGCATCCATCAGCGCGTGACGGCGGGCGGACATTTCGTTCCGGATGCGGATGTGATCCGGCGGCGAGAACGGTCCATCCGCATGGTGAAAGAGTACGCAACGTTGGCGGACAAATTGCGCGTTTTCGACAATTCGGGGTCAGCGCCTATTCTGGTCTATGAAAAGAACGGGGATGCAGTGATATACGACGCGAATCGGTTTGAACAGCTCAATCGGGAGGTCGGGTTATGACGCCGGAACTGTCGGAAGAGACCAAGCTGGTCGTCCAGGCGATGGAAGAGGCGACGTGGAAAGCTATTGAGGGCTACCGCCAGACCGGTTTGCCCGTGCCGGTCTGGCAAGACGGCAAAGTCGTGTATCTGTCAGTTGACGAAGCGCTCGCAGCCCGGCCTGACTATCACCGCCGCATGGCGGAGAAAAAGATGCCCACGAGTTGACGCATGTGTTGCGTTTGCGTCACAATGGGCGCATGAAAACAGCAGCCATACGTGCGGATCGGACCATGGGATAAGAGGCAGGCGGAAGATGTGCTTCATAGTCTCGGAATCAGCCCGACGGTCTTCACGGCGCTTTGGCCAAAAGTCTGGCGGCGCCGGATCTCGTGATCCGCACCGCCACACTGGACGAGCTTGAGCACGGACTCACGCAGGATGTGCTGGACGCCACGGACGTGCTGCTGTGGCGGGGACATGCCGCGCACGACAAAGTTGATGACGCGGTCGTCGCGCGTGTGCGTCAGCGGGTGTGGGACGGCATAGGGCTGCTGGTGATGCACTCCGGGCACATGTCCAAGATTTTCCGCGAGCTGAACGGCACGAGCGGCAAACTGCACTGGCGCGAGGTCGGCGAACTGGAACGTGTCTGGTGTGTGGATCCTGCGCATCCGATCGCCGCCGGCGTGCCCGAGCACTTCGATATCCCGTACGAGGAGATGTACGGCGAGCCCTTCATGATCGCGGGTGACGCGCACGTGATCTTCATGTCGTGGTTCGAAGGCGGCGAAGTGTTCCGCAGCGGCTTCACGCTGCAACGCGGTTTCGGCCGGATGTTCTACTTCCGGCCCGGCCACGAAGCCTTCCCCACCTTCCGTCACCCGGAAGTCCTGAAGGTTCTGGCTAACGGCATCCGCTGGCTGCGCCCCACGGTCGACATGCCCTTCCCCAAGACACACCGCCCCGACCCGCTCTCGCCGATCGCGCCCAAGGATTTCAAGGTGCACAACGTCGGCATCGTGAATCCGTGACGGCACCCAAACCGTTCAAGACAAAATGGATCTGGGAGGAGTGACAAGCTACGCGGCCGGCGTGCCGCGCGTTGTTCCTCCGCGTCGGTAGGGGCGCGAGTCAGGCGCGTGTTTGATGCCAAGCACAGCCGTGGCACAGACGTCACGCACAAGAAAATCAAAGGGCTGTAAAGAGTCAGGGCAAGCTGTCCGCGCCCGGATCTCTGGTCAAAGCATGCGCTCAATTCGCATTACCCTGTCGCTAACCGATTACGTAGCCATCCCGTTGCGTCATTGACACCGGGCACCAACTGTTATACAGTCAGGATCACATTTTGCACCGGTTATCGGAAGCCCGTGAAAATCGGGCGCGGTCGCGCCGCTGTAATCGGCTACAAGCCCCCACAGGCCATTTCCCTTCGGGAGAGAAGGCGGGGGTGAGGTGAAGCCGTAAGCCAGAAGACGGACCGGATGCAAGCTGCGGCACTCCTTCGCGCCTGAGGAGCCGAAGTCCGTCTTCCGGCCGTTTCCGGAACCGCTTCCGCTCTCGCCTCGCGGCCTCGTGCGCGTTGGGCATGCCTCAACCTTCGCGCAAGAGGATACGCATCATGATGTTGTCTCTCCGCCTCACCGCCGCTTCGTTTGCGGCGTGCCTGGCCACCACCAGCCTCACCACGTTTAGCCAAACCGCGCAATCCCCGGAAGCTTTGCCGGACGCTTCGTCCGCTACCAACGCCTTACCGCCGATCATCGTGCAGGCCAGTCGTACCGGCAAAACCCCGATGCAAATGCCCGCTTCCGTGCAAGTCGTCACCGCGCGGGAGATCGCCGAATCCGGCTGTTCGTCGACCGCTGAAGTGCTGGAGAAAAAAGGCGGGCTTTTCATACGCTCGGTCAACAGTAATCCCACGCTTACCCAACTCTCACTGCGCGGGTTCGGCGATAACTCTTTCGGCCGCGTCCTGATCCTCGTCAATGGCGAGCGCCTCAACAATCCCGACATGTCCTCGCCCAGTCTGCTGCGCATTCCGGTCTCCTCGATCTCGCGTATCGAAATCGTGCGTGGACCGCAAACCGTCCTGCACGGCGATTTCGCCTCGTCCGGCGTGATCAACATCATTACGGATGACGCGACCGCCGAGCCGCAGACCACACTCGGTGCCTCGGCAGGCGCCTACGACACCTACTCCGCCTTCGCGAACACCACCGGGACTTTTGGCGAGGACGGTGTGGCCTACCGCGCCAGCGCTGACTGGGAAAAATCCGGAGGCTATCGCGACAACAGCGATTATGAAACCTACGAACTGAACGCGGCGTTGCGCAAAGAGTTTGGCGAAGACCGTTTCCTTTCTCTCTCCGCTTTCTATCACGACGCCGACTATGGCCTGCCAGGGGCACTTTCCTACACGCGTTACCAAAACGCGCCGCGCAGCAGCGACACCCCGCAGGATCGCAGCGAACTGGAGAGTTTCGGCCTGTGCTTGGGCGGTCGTACGACCATCGGGGCGGACGGGACTTTCGACCTGACCGTCACGGCCAGCCGCCGCGAGACCGACAGCCGCTGGCTCACATCGTCCAGCCAGACTTTCTACGGCAGCAAGATCGATTCATTCGCGTTGCTCCCGCAATACACGTTGGATTCCCGTCTCGCCGGCTACCGCTCCATCCTCACGCTCGGGACCGACCTCAGGTATGACACGACCGATTTCTCATTCGATTACCTTTCACCCTATTACACCTCGCTACTGGATTGGGAGTACGACCGCGCCAGCCTCGCCGGCTACGCGCAGAACGAATTCTTTTTCACCGACGATGTGTCGCTGACGCTCGGCGAGCGGACCGAATGGTTTGACAATCGCGTCCGTAACGCAGACTCGGCCTCGTCCTTCAGTACGCGTGAATCGGCTGTGGAAGCCTCCGTGCTCTACCGCCCCAGCGAAAACACCAAGTTCTACGCGAAGGCCGGACGTTTCTACCACGCGCCCTTCATTGACGAAATCTTCGCGGGTGTGGGAACCCCGAATCTCGCGCTTGACCCGGAAACGGGGCTTAACCTCGAGACCGGCACGGAGATGCGCATCGCACACGAATGGTGGGTTGCTTTGTCGCTCTACCACATGCGACTTGAAGACGAGATCTATTACGATCCCGCCGTCTACCAGAACCGCAACTCGCCGGGCGACACGCGGCGCATGGGCCTCGATGCCGCACTGCGCTGGTCACGCGAGCGGGTCGGGTCTATCGCGCTCACCTACAGCGCGGTACGTTCCGAATTCACTGGCGGCCCGTATGATGGCAGCCGTGTGCCGCTCGTGCCGGCGCAAACCATCAGTGTCAACGGTGACTACGACCTGCTGCCCAGTCTCGCTTTGATGGGCGGCGTGCGCCATGTCACGCGCCAGTATCTCGGCAGCGACTTCGACAACCGCGCGGAACCGCTCAAAGCCTACACGCTGGTCGATTGCGGCGTGCGCTACAAACCCCCGTTTATCGAGGGCCTACGCGTGACGGCCGGTGTCGACAACCTGTTCGGCCGCGACTATTGCGATTACGCCGGCTGGTCCAGCTACAGTGGCGCCTATTACTACCCCGGTCGCGGACGCTTCTGGAAAGTCGGCGCCTCATTCACCTTCTAGTTGTGAGCTGTTTACATGTTTTCTCGCGGAGCCAAGTTTGGGAGCGCGGGCGTCCCCGCCCGCAACAACGTGTCTTGCAGAAGTCCGACGCGCGTCTTCTCTGCGAGCCAACCCATGTATCCGACTCGTACTAATCTTTCAGCATGCGGGCAAGGAAGCCCGCGCTCCCGACTCTCAGCACGCTTATTGCCAGGAGCGTACAGGGCACTGCCGTGTGTTGTCGCGCTTGGGCTGGCGTTATCGTTGTCGCTGCTGACGGCATGCATCTGGCAAGACCCTCTGCCCTCCAATACTGATCTGCGTTTGGTCTCGACCGCCCCGCATCTGACGGAATGCCTCTGCGCGATCGGTGCGGCGCATCTATTGGTTGGGCGCACGACAGCCTGTGACTTTCCGCCGGAAAGCGTGCGCGACATTCCCGTTGTCGGTGATTTCGGCACGCCGTGGCTTGAACCGGTGCTGTCCGTCCACCCCACGCATGTGCTGGAAACCGTGTTCTCAGACCCCGCGCTCCGTGATCGATTTGACGCTTTGAACATTCCCGTGGTGCATGTGCCCTGCACCCGGCTCGATCAAATCCCCGACGCGATCCGCCATCTGGGCACATTATGTGATTGTTCGGCGCGAGCCGACCCGTTGGCGGACCACATCCAGCGCGGCATCGAACAGGCCCGGCAAGCGGCCGCATCCCGCCGTGTCCGGCCACGCGTGCTGTTGCTTCTAGCTCCGGACACCCCCATCACGGCGGGCCGCGACGCCTTTGTCGCCGCCCTGCTTGAACATGCCGGCGGCATCAACATCGGCGACGCCATCGATGCCGATTACTCGCGGATCTCGCCCGAATGGATCATCGGACAAGATCCGGATCTGTTGCTCTGCCTTTTCACGACCACCGCCCGGCCGGCGGATGCGTATGCCGGACAGACAGGCTGGCGATCCCTTCGCGCGGTACGTGACGGACGCGTTTACACGGTCCCCGACCTGAACTCCGTCAGCCGCCCAGGTCCGCGCGTGCTGGAGGGGATCGCGCAAATCAAGGCGATCCTGGATCAAGACGCGGCACAATTCATCACACAGACGCCCGTACAACACCCATGACCTTTCCCCGCACAACGAGTTGTCTGTTGTTCGCCATGCCCGCGGCGCTCGTCCTTTGCTTACTGGCCGGGCCTGCGGGGTTCGGGCTACCGGACATCTCGACATCTACGGGGCGTGCGCTGTTGGAACTGCGACTGTTGCGTGTTGTAACCGGCTTTGTGGTCGGTGCCGCGTTGGCGCTCTCCGGCTGCGCCCTGCAAGCCGTCCTGCGTAACGCGCTGGCCGAACCCTATGTACTCGGCGTGAGCAGCGGAGGCTCGCTCGGTGCGGCATTGGTAATCGTGACCGGTCTCACGCAATCGATCCCGCTCGCCCTGCCGTTCGGTGCTTTTGTAGTCGGCGGACTGACCCTGTTGCTGGTCTGCCTCGCATCGGGACGATCGGGTCATTACGCGCCCAACACTCTCATCCTGGTCGGTGTCGTCGCCGGATCGATGCTTTCGAGCCTGTTGATGCTCGTGCTCGCTTTGGCCAGTACACGGGCGGTTCACAGCATCACCTGGTGGATGCTGGGCAACCTGCAGGCGACATCATGGCCGCTCGTGCTGACGGTGGCCGCGCTGGTCGCCGTTTCCGCCGCGATACTGTGCAGTCAGAGTCACGCGCTGAATGCCCTGCTACTCGGCCAGTCGACGGCACGCCATCTCGGCGTTGAAACACGTGCCGTCTTGCCGCTGGTGCTCGGTGCTGTCGCGCTGGCCACATCTGCGGCTGTCTCGCTTTCCGGCGTGATCGGATTTGTCGGACTGATTGTTCCGCACGCGTTGCGCCGCCTGACCGGCGCGAACAACCGTCACCTGCTGCCGGCCGCCGCGTTGTGCGGCGGCACGTTCCTGGTCGTCTGCGATGCGCTGGCGCGCCTGCTTTTTGCGCCTCGTGAAATTCCTGTCGGGGTGGTCACCGCGCTCACGGGCGGCCCCTTCTTCCTCTACCTGCTGCTGCGCAAGGTCAATGGACGTCCCCTGTCATGATCCACTTGGAACATATCCACGCCGCCTACAACGGCCAGCCTGTGCTGAACGATGTCTCACTGCATCTTGGACGCGGTGAGCGCGCCGCATTGGTCGGCCCGAACGGCGCGGGCAAATCGTCGCTGTTGCGCGTGATCACCGGCCAGCTTCCGGCGCAGGGCTCACGTCGCATCGCCGGCAACGATCCCGCCCATCTCGGCGCGAAAGATCTCGCCAAGCGTTTGGCCGTGGTTCCGCAGGACATCCCGCTGGACATCCCGTTCGACGCCTACGAGTTCGTGCTGCTGGGGCGCACCGCGTATCTGCCACGGTTCAGCGGGCCTTCCGAGGACGACCACGCCGCCGTGAAGGACGCGATGACACTGACCAACACCTGGTACCTGCGGCGACGGCCGCTGCCGGCGATGAGCGGCGGCGAACGTCAACGGCTGGCCCTGGCCATGGCCCTGGCGGCACGGCCTGAGATTTTGCTGCTGGATGAACCCACCTCTCATCTGGATATCCGCCACCGCATGGATCTCATGGCCCTCCTTCTGCGCCTGCATCGCGAGCTCCAGATGACGCTCCTGATGGTCGTCCACGACCTCACTTTGACGAGCCAGTTTTTCCCGCGGATTGTCCTGCTGGGCCAAGGTGCGATACTCGCCGACGGCGCCCCCGCCAACGTCCTGCGGCCTGATCTCCTGCAAACGGCCTACGGCTGCCCGGTCAGCGTTATCCCTTTGCCCGAGTTTGCGGCAACCTGTGTCTTGCCTACCGTCACTTCACCCATGTAAAACGCCAGGGAAGTTGTGACCAGTACGGACCGGCGTATGCCACACCGATACGTGGATGACATTCGATCCGGCCCATGGGTATGGGCTCACCACGTTCTATCCAGAGATTGCTTGCCGGTATGGCGGGGAGGCGGTTGAAATCGAGATTCACCTGTAGCAGACGCGTCAAACGTCCCGGCCCATAAACCTCATCACTGCCACGCAACAGCACCGCAGCCGGATAATCGCTTTCACGCGTCACGATATTGAGCATCCAATGGACGCCATAACAGAGATAGACATACCACCGGCCCGGCGGCCCGAACATGACTTCGGTACGCGCGGTGCGTCCGGCATGGGCGTGTGAGGCGCGATCCTCGAAGCCATCATAAGCCTCAGCCTCGGTAATGCGTACCCGTATGACGCGGCGCGGCGTTACACGCCGGCACAGCACACACCCCAGCAGATCCCGCGCCACTTCAACCGTATCGCGCCCGAAAAAATCCGCGTCCAAAATCTGACTCTCCCTCAATCGTCCCTCCTGATTCACCGTCACTTCACTGTGACCAGAAGGCCGGTGTTCACCAGCGCAACACTTCCGTTCGCCGAGTTGTAGGACACCTTCCACTTACCTGATCCTTCAAAGCCGAGGCCAAACGTCCCCGTCAGCTCACCGGGTGAGCAGGTAGCGATCACGTAACGGCTTCCCATCTTGAGCTGAGACGGCTGCTGCAGACGCAACACGCATCCATCCAAGTTGAGGCTTCCCTTGACATCAATCCGATCGCATGCACCGTCTTGAGTCGCATCAATCAGCAACTCGCCACCGGCGAACGACAGGTCGGCGGCAATGGTCAGCGTCCCGATCTCATTCGTACCCCCGGGCGCAAGCGTCCCGGCGACCGTGAGTGTTCCGTTCGTGACAAGCCCGCTCCCGCTCAGATCCGAAACCGTCTGACTTGTTCCGTCGAGATTCACGGTCGCGCCCGAAGACACGGACACCGGAGCGCCCGCCAAATGAAACGGCCTGCCGCCCGAAAGCCACTTCGCCATCAGATATGCTTCAACTGCCGCCCGTTCAGCCAGCGTCAGATCGCGGTTGAAAATGATGACCTCCGCAAGATTGCCGTTGCACGTTTCGGAGAACCGCGATCCGAGATAAAGCGGCGTATCTGTCGTGTTCACGGTCATCGTCAGGGATCCTCGCGTGACGAAGCCGTCGCTGATCATGTTCGCAGAGCCTGTGCCGCCCGACTTCATAAAGCTGTAAACCTCGTAGACATTGTTAGGACGCGCCGCGAATTTGATGTCGTTACCCCAAATGTAATTAAAGAGGAAAACACCATCGCTGATGATACCGAAAGCTTTGCTGACCGTTCCTTCACCCGTATGCGCAAAACACATCTTCCCATTGTTCTTGCGGCACCCCACCGCGAAGAACGTTCGGTTTTGCGAACCGGCAACACCGAAATTGCCTGAGGTCCGCAAGCCTGTCGTTCCATCCACCGAAAGCACCGACCGGCCGTTAAACGCCTCAGTCAAGACGGTCGGCCCGGCGCCATCCGTCACCTGGGTCGCATCAAACGTATTGCCCGCTGAACCTTTGTTCGCCCAAAGCGTGACTTGACCGGCCGCGTTGGTCGTCAGAGTCGCAGGATCGTCCGCGTCATACCACGCCACGCTTTGTGCCAACAAGGGAGCGATCGGGAACGACTTGAGTTTGAGGCATCCCGCATTGACCGCAACCCCACTGTTGAAATTGAAGCCTGAAAGGGTCAGTGTTCCCGGCCCTACTTTATTCAACGTGAATGCACCGCTCAAGGTACCGGAGAACACACGGTCCGTCCCATCGCCCACCGTCAAGGTCGAGTTTACCAGCGGGCCGTTCATCACAAGTCCGGCCCCGCTCAAAGAGGCGACGGCCTGTTCACAACCGTTAAGGTACAGATGCGCGTCGGCATTCACCTGCAACGCGCAGGCGGGGGGCAGCAGATTTATTCTGGGCGGTCCATCCATCAGGGCATTCAACTCGGTCTGACCCAACACGCGGTCTGCGATCAGCAGCTCATCCAGCCAGCCTTTAAAGGCCACGTCATAGGTGGTCTTACCCACGACAAAATTTGTCGCCTTCGCATTCAGTCCGGAACGGATGAATGACCCAGCCGGCGAACCATCCACATAGATGATCCGGGTCGTACCGTCCCACGTAACCGCCACATGATGCCATTGTCCGTCCTTCAGGTTCGTGGTCAATCCGCTCAGATCAAAATCGTTTCCAGAACCATACCAGTAGTTGTTCAGGCCATTCGCGCCGGACAGGCGAAAGTTGTTGCATTCGGTGGCGGCATTATTGCCCCAGCCGCAAAATCCTCCGTTACCCGGTGATCCATCGTCCTTAATCCACAGCGCGATCGTGTAGGGGGTACTGCCGACAGGCACCCCCGACGGGAACACGCTGCGGCTAAAGTGGCTGTTGCCGTCCAGATACACCGCCCCCCCCTGCCTGCCGTCTGTCGTAAAGGACGGCAAGCCCACAGCGGCCAGATCGTTGCCAAGTCCACTGCTGTCCAGCCCCAACGCCTCGGCACGATCGAAACGATAAAACGCTCTGACGCCTGGCGGAATCGGCATGAGCTTTAAGCTGCCACCTTCTATCCGCGTTACCCCTCCGTATCGGTTTGTACTCGACAGGGTCAGTGTGCCCAAACCACTTTTGACCAGATCGCCTGCGCCTGAAACCGGTGCGCACAAGGTCAGAGCTGTCCCATGGCCCGTCGCAACATTCACGCCGTTGGATAACACGATCGGCACGGCAATGGCGTGATTCCCGGCAGACACCTCGATAGACGGGAAATTGCCGGAATCACTCATTGAATCATCGATGACCAACACACTTTGCGGAACGTTAGAGCCGGCTTCAAGAAAACAGGGAGCGCCATTCGTTGCGCCGAATGTCAGCCAGCCGAGCTTGCGGTCGCCATCCAGCATGACCCGGCAGTAATTTCGAATCGTCACCGGAAAGACGGCCCAATCCGACGTGCCGTCCGGAACAACGCCGTTCCAGCTTTCTGGACTACCCCAACTTCCGCCGTCCTCAAGTCCCCACCGTTCCGGCTGCCGCAAGACGACATGGTCAAAAACTGCCGTGCCCTCGTTGTCGCTGAACGTGGCTTGCCACAACCCCACCTGAACCGGCAAACCATCCATATCATTTCTTACGGTGGAACGGATCTGTGACCACACTAAGCCATCGGTACTGCGATAGCTGGTGAAGGTGTTGCCGACACGTGCCAAACGCAACCAAGGCTGTAAACTTACAGGCGTACTCGTCGTGCTAGCACCGTTATCGGTATTGCGATGCCCTGTGTTGTTCGAGCTCTGAAAATGTTTGACCGCCACCCAGTCTTCACCTGGCCCAGCCGCCTCAAGGTCAGCCACACGCGCCATGATCCCCGCATCATGCCACTGAACGGTGTTCATGCTGACCACCCGCACCATGGCGTCGAAGTCTCCTGCGACAGTCTTGTAGAGTAGAATGCCGTCGTTATCCGCATTCTCCCAGTTGCCTCGGACAGACCGGAACGTAAGCCGTCCCGTATTCGCGGTGTCGGCGTCCGCGATGGACACCACGGCATCGCCACCGGTGACATTATAGAAGAACCCGTCCCAGACGGTTCCCTCCACACCGTCCATCAGATAGTCATGAGGGACGCTGAAATCGTCACGGTCCACCGCGCCACGCACGGTCATTCCCGCAACCAGAAACGCGAAACCGACCAGTTTCCATACCGCACTCGTTTTCATGACCTCTCCTTTGACTGTCACTCACCACTTGATAACCGCCATTCCAAAATACCGCCGGAGAACTCCGGCTTTAACTGCGCCTCAATCCGTATGGCCATCGCCATCACGGCATCAAATGTCACAGCATTAAATTTGTCTTTTTCTGTACCATATCCGGAGGCATTCGGCACCGGCTGCCAGACACTGCCGTCGTAATAGGTCAATCGCCACGATTGCGGCACCCGGCACCGGCCGACCCCCTCGTCATCAAACCAATAGACTTCAACCGCCGCCACTTTCTCCGGCTTGCTGAAATGATACTGGATCCACTCCGCGCTACCTGTGCGAGGCCACCAGGTGAAACGCGGCAAACCGAAATCACCTGACTTTGAGGGAATAACCTGGTCGTTGACTGCCGCCGTTGTATCGCTGCTGTACGTATGCGAGGCTGTGGTGCGCGCACGTCCGGACAACGTCGGATACGGCAACGGCGTGGCATGGGCCTCGGTCTCGGGGAGCCAGACCGCCATCGGATTCGCCCCCCGATGGCACCAGACCGCATACGGAATAGCGGTCAGCACCGTGTGACGAGTGTCCACGCGGCCTTGCTTGTCCCGGAACAGGGCTTTGCCCGTGCCGCGCAAAACGGTGATACCGCCCAACGCTTCCGGTCGGCGTTCCGGTGTCAACGTCGCATCAGGCGGCAACACGATTTGACTCACGCCGTCCGCGTGGTCAGCCCCTTCCAAACAATACACCAACGGGCCGCGTTCCAACGCCACACGCCCGCTGTTCGTCCGCACTTTCTCGTGTGCCGCGACGCGGCACACCGGCATCGGCAGGACCAGTTCCACAAGGTCACCGCGTGACCAGGTGCGTGAGATGCCGGCGAAACCTTTGTCCACTTTGTATGCGACAACCTGCCCATTCACACGAAGTACCGGATCAGGCGGCAGAGTGCCGGTCAACCGGTACAGATCGGTCGGAACTGGCTTGCCCCGCGCCCAACCCGGCACGCGCAACTTCATTTCCCAGTCACCCGATCCCTCAAGCACCTCGACACGGATAGTGCCATCCCATGGGTACTCGGTCGTTTGACGCAACTTGACCGACTCCCCTTCCAGGGCTATGTCTGCCGTACCGGGGAGATATAATCCGATCAAGATTGTATGTCCCTGCGTGGCGTAGGCAAAGCCCGGAACGGAGGGGATGAACCGCACGATGTTGACAGGACAACAGGCGCATCCTGTCCAAGGGAACCGCGTGTTGTGTCCTTTATTAAACAGGCGGACGCCGTCTGATTCCAGCGGATTGACATAGAAGAAACGGTCACCGCTCAACGAAACACCGGCCAAGACGCCATTGTAGATTGTTCTTTCCAACACATCCAGATACTTGCCGTCGCCGGTCAGCAAAAACAGCCTGTGGTTCCACAAGGCATTTGCGATAGCCGCGCAGGTTTCGTTGTACGATTCCGCATTCGGCAACTCATACGCCTCGCCCATTGCTTCGCCACCATGCCGGGCCCCCAGACCACCCGTAATCGCCATTTTCCGGCCCGCCATATCCTCCCACATCGCGGCAACCGCATTCCTGTAGGCCGTGTCGCCCAACAGTGCAGCGATATCGGTCATGCCGCTCAACATGTAGGCTGAACGCACCGCATGCCCAACGATCTCCCTCTGCTCAACCACCGGCTTGTGATTGGCGTATTGCGGCGTAATGATCCCCTTCCCGCGCCCCCGACACTCCAGAATATAACGCGCGAGATCCAGATATGTCCGCTTGCCGGTCACCCGGTACAACTTCACCAGTGCAAGTTCGATCTCCTGATGGCCGGAGGGAATATCCAGTTTTCCGGGGCCCCAGACCGAAGCCACAAGATCCGCACTCTTGATCGCCACGTCGAGTAGCGTACGTTTACCGGTCGCCTGATAATGCGCAACCGCCGCCTCATACAGATGGCCGACGTTATACAGCTCGTGGCTGTCGCCGTAGTTCCCCTTTAACCCGCCGCAGTCATTCAGCCACCGTTTCGGGCTGGCGATCCCTGGCGGGTTGTCGGGATGGATGGTACGCGCCGTATACAGATACCCGTCCGGTTCCTGCGCGGCTGCGATTTTGGCGATCAAGGCGTCCAGATACGCGTCCAGCTTCGGATCCGGCGCCAGAGCGAGACAATAGGCGGCACCCTCAATCACTTTGTAAACATCCGAATCGTCAAACGGCGTCCCGCGGAACTTCCCCGGCATCAAACGACCGGCTTTCGCAAAGTTATCGATGCGTCCTGTCTCCTCACATTTATTGAACGCATACCAGACGGTCACGGCATGGTTGGTCTCAAGCCGATCCCGCCAGAAACCGGCCCCCAGCCGGACCGTCGTGAACGGCAACGGACGCACCGGATAATCCTTCCCGCCTTGCGCCCGGGCAACCCAAGCCAACAGAACCAGCCACACACCCCATTTCACATTTTTCATGACGATTCCCCTTGCATGCCCGTTACTGTATCCAAGAACGCGAGAATCGTCATGTCACATAATCATGTGACCGCTTTTACACGTTACCACGTCCTTGAAAAATCCTGACGGCTTCGATACGGCTGTGCACGTGAAGCTTCTCGTAGATACGCTTGATGTGCGTGCAGATTGTGTTGACGGAGATACTCAGGATTTCAGCAATCTGCTTGTAGGCATGTCCCTCTGCCAGCAGCTTGACGATTTCCGCCTCACGCGGCGACAGCCCCTGCATCCCTGTCATCTCGCCCTTGCCACTCGCTGACGACTGCTGAAAAAATTCGACCAGTTTTCTGGCCACACTCCCGGAGATCGGCGATCCCCCCTGGTGTGCCTCACGAATCGCCTCCCGCAAACGAGCTGACTCGACCCGCTTGACCAGATAGCCGAATGCGCCGGCGGCCAATGAACGGAACACGTCATCATCATCTTCGTACGCCGTCAACATCACGGCCTTGGCCGATGGCAGGATCTCGCGAAGCCGACTCACGCACTCGACGCCGTTCATCCCCGGCAGACGGATATCCATCAGCACGACATCAGGCCTGTCCTGCAAAACGCCCTTCAAAGCCGCCTCGCCGCTGCAGTACCCTGCGACAAAACGCATTCCGGGGCTCCGATTCAGGAACGCGCCCAGCGTTTGCCGCAACTGTTCGTCATCTTCCACGACGGCGACCCGGATGGGCATCTCAGCGACAACGCCTTTACTTTGCGTCACTTCAGTGGAAGTCTTCATTCCCGCACCTCCTTGTCCACCGGCATTTCAAAGACGAGACAGGTCCCGTTTGCACGCTTGCTCTGCATGAACATCTGACCTCTGGCCGCCTTCATGCGCTCCTGCATATTGCGGATGCCCTCGCCAACTTCGCCGATCTCGTCCAGATCGAATCCCTGGCCATCATCCGTTACTTCTACGCGCAAACAGCCGCCCCTGAGCATGACATTGATGGTCACTTGACGGGCACTGGCATGTTTGAGCACGTTGTTGAGCCCTTCTTTGACGGCCAGAAACATCTGGTGCCTGCAACGCGGGTGAAGCGGCATGTCCGGCAGATCATTCGGCAAATAGCAGAGGCATCTCACCTCCGTCTTAGCGAAAAATTCCTCAGCGTATTTGCACA
>DAOTKE010000004.1:0-54324 GCA_035449085.1 Kiritimatiellia bacterium
GCCGATATCAGGATGAATGGCGGAACCTTCCGCGTGTTTGGTGACGGCATTTCCTTCGCCTATCCGGTCTTCACCGGTGCGATCACCGGCACGGGCACCTATTATTCCAACAACTACGGTAAGCAGAGTCGCTTCACCGGCGGCTTTGCTTTCGACTTCTCGAACAATGGCTTCCAGAACGGTTCGGTGGTGTGGTTCGACACTCTGACGGTGACGGCGCGGCTACAGACGGTGACGCTGCCGAGCTGCGCGGGGGTACGTATGAGACCAACGCCTCCTGGTGCGCGAGCGGTATCATCTTCGGCAAGGATAATGTCGGGACGCCCGCCGACCACGAGCTCTACATCGCGACGCTCAATGGCAACGCCCTGAGCAAAACGGATCCAAACAACCGGCGTTGGCGCACGGGCGGGCACCTGTTCGTCTGGGGGTCGAACACGGTGCATGTTGGCAATCTCCAGAACGGCATCCATGCCGTGACGCATGCGGGGGAGTTCGATCTCCGCCAATCGTATTTCAGCAACAGCCGCAAGGGCGTGGGCCCCTTCTTCCTCGTCGTGGACAACTTCTCAAGCGGCACCGTTTACGCCTCGACGAACGTCTGTCTCACCATCGGCACGATGTCCGGATCCACGCAGGTCGACTACACCTACCAGTCGGGCGGCATCAACCCCGCGACGCTCGACGTCACGAACACCTGCGCCAGCACGGCGACCGTGAAGGCGACCGACCTCCACATGCTTCCCGCGCGCCTCTCGGGCTTCGCAGGCCTGGTGCAACTGACGGACACGGACGCCAAGACCTACACGATCCCGGTCGATCTCACTCAAGGTGCGAGCAGTCTCTATCAGACGGCCGGCTGCATCGGTTCGGGCGTGCTTGACACCGCGCCGGATGCCGGCACGGTCGACGTCACGTTCCCGACGACACCCGACGCGAAGCCGGTTCCCGGCAGCTACGCCCTCGCGCGCTTCACCTCGGGCGGCGAGAAACTCGCCAACTGGACGGTGACGCTGAACGGCGTGGAGACCTCCAGCGTGAATGTCGTCGGCATGAACGTGCAGGTGATGAAAGATGACACGGGCCTCTGGCTCAAGGTGACGAAGTCCGGCCTCATGATGAGCGTCCGCTGAGGTGGGGACAGCCAGACGCCCGTGTGAATCTGGCAGTGTGCCCCGAAAAAATGGTTTCATGGTGGGCCCAGCAGGGCTCGAACCTGCGACCAAAGGATTATGAGTCCTCCGCTCTGACCGACTGAGCTATGGGCCCAAAACAGGGCACACTATAACAGGGCGGGGCTGTACGTTCAATGGCAAAGGGTTTAGGTTGATTTCGGCGTTCGGACAGGGTACGCTGTGCGCACCATTTTCCATGAAGAGGAGGCTTAACAAATGGCTTTGACGTTATCGGATCTCAAAGGCAAAACGGTGGGCGCGTGCGTGTCGGGCGGCTTGGATAGCCGTACCATCGCCAAGGTGATGGTGGAGGCAGGGGTGAAGGTGGTCGCATTCTCCGCCGACCTGGCGCAGCCGGACGAGAAGGACATCGCGGATATCAAGACGCGCATGGCACCGTGCGGGGTCGATACGGTGATTGTGGACCTGAAGGAGCCGATGGCTGAGGCCTGCTTCCAGGTGATCGAGGCGCAGGCGATGTATGACGGCGGTTATTGGAACTCGACCGGCATCGCGCGCGCCGTCACGGTGCGCGGCCTGATCCCGGAGATGAAAAAGCGCGGGTGCACGGTGCTGGTGCATGGCGCGACCGGCCGTGGCAACGATCAGATGCGTTTCGAGCGCTACACCAATGTGCTGGCGCCGAACATGCAGGTCTATTCGCCGTGGCGCGACGCCGGCCTGCTGAAGAAATTCCCGGGCCGCACGCAGATGGTCGAGTATCTGGCGCAGTTCGGCATCAAGGCCTTTGTCGGCGCCAAGAAAAAGTACTCCACCGACGCCAACCTGGCCGGTCTGTCGCACGAGGCCGAGGATCTGGAGAGCCTGGAGACGTCGATGCTGATCGTCGAGCCGACGATGGGCGTCTGGCCGCAGAAAGCGCCGAACAAGGTCGAGAACGTGACGGTGCGCTTCAATAAAGGCCGCGCCGTGCAGATCAACGGTCAGGATGTGTCGCCGCTGGAGGCGATGCGGCTCGCCAACGAGATTGGCGGACGCAACGGTATCGGCATGAAGCACGCGCTCGAAAACCGCATCATCGGCACCAAGAGCCGCGGCGTGTACGAGGCCCCCGGCATGGAGGTGCTGGCCGCTTGCCTGCGCTATGTGTATCAGGCCACGCTTGACCGCCGTGCCGGTCTGCTGTTCGGGCAGCTCTCGAAGCTGGTCGCCGATCAGATTTACGACGGCCGTTACTTTGACCCCGCCACCCAGGCGGCGCGCGCGGCCATTGGGACGTTCGCCAAACATGCGTCCGGCACGGTGTCGGTCGGGCTGTACAAGGGCAATATCTTTTTCAACTCGCTGACCGATTGCAGGGCGTCGATCTACAACGAGGCTGACTCGTCGATGGAGGCGAGCGACGGGCTCAACCCGGTCAGCTCTCAGGGGTTCGCCGAAATTCAGAGTGTCGAGGCGCGCATGCTGGCGCGGGCCGGCCAGATCGTGTCGAAATAGGGGAGTGGTATGGCGAATCTCAAGGCTTCGTATCTCGGTCTCGAGCTGAAGAACCCGTTGGTGGTCAGCTCCAATCCGCTGACGGACAGCGTGGCGTCGGTCGTGCGCTTGGAGGCGGCCGGGGCTGCGGCGGTCGTCATGCGCTCGATCTTCGAAGAGCAGATCAATGCGGATGTGGCCGAGATGGTCGAGTCGCTGGAAGGCGACACCAGCATGGCCGCTCTGGAGTATCTGCGCGCCGACCTGCCGGGGCAGCTCGGGCCGGAGAAGTATGTGGACAAGCTCAGGGCGATGCGCGCGGCCATTAAGATCCCGATCATCGCCAGCATCAACTGCGTGAAGGCGGCGAACTGGGTTTCCTATGCCAAGAAGCTGGAGCGCGCCGGTGCTGACGCGATCGAACTGAACCTCTATCACATGCCGGTCGATCCAGATGAGACTGCCGCTGCGGTTGAGGCGCGCCGTCTGGCAGTGATCAAGGCGGTTGTTGACGAGGTCAAACTGCCGGTCACGGTCAAGCTGAGTAGCCACTACACCTCTCTGCTCGCATTCGCGCGCAGGCTGGATGCGGCGGGCGTGCGCGGCATGGTGCTGTTCAACCGGTTCCTTCAAACGCATGTCAATGTGGAGACGGAATCGATTTTTTACGCCCCCAATTTTTCGTCGCCGAGTGTGTTGTTGCACTCGCAGTTGCGATGGACGGCCGTGATCCGCGACTGGGTGCGCGGCAGTCTGGCGATCAGCGGCGGAATCCATTCCGGCGAGGATCTGGCCAAGGCGCTGCTGGTCGGCGCGGACATCGGCTACATCTGTTCCGTGCTGCATGTGCGGCATGACCTGAAGGTGATTCAGGAAATTTTGGCTGGCCTTTCGGCTTGGATGGATCGCAAAGGTTATGCCGACTTGTCGGCATTCCGTGGCAAGCTGCGTGAAACCAACCTGCGCGACGGCAAAGGTTTCGAGCGCATGCAGTATGTGAAGGCCGCCGCCAAGGTGTCGTGAGGCGCTGCATCCGTGTTTGACGCGCATGCCCATCTGCAGAGTCCATCGCTCTCGGGCGTCCTGGCCCGGGTGATCGACGATGCGGTGGGTGCTGGGGTCACAGGTGTCTGTTGTTGTGCAACCATGCCAGACGACTGGGAGGCCGTGGCTGTGCTCGCTAATGCGCGTCTGCCGTTTGTGCTGGTGCCGGCTTTCGGTGTCCATCCCTGGTACGTGCAGGGGCTGCCTGGTGACTGGCCCGAGCGTCTCACCGCGTTGCTCGATGCGCATCCGGTGGCCGCGGTGGGGGAGATCGGGCTGGACGGCCTGCGCGACAACGTGCCCGCAGATCTCCAGGACGAGGTGTTCCTGCGCCAGCTCGGCATCGCGGAACGCCTGCGCCGTCCGGTGATCCTGCACGGGGCGCGCGTCTGGGGCCGTTTGACGGAGCGGCTTAAGCCTTTTGCGCGTCGGCTGCCCGGCGTCGTCGTGCACGGTTTCAGCGGATCAGCCGAAATCTTGAAACAGTTCCTGAATCTGGGCGCCTATGTATCGTTTGCCGGATCAGTCTGCAATCCTAATGCCACCAAAGTGAGGGCTGCGGCGCGTGATATCCCCGACAGCCAGATGCTGATCGAGACCGACACGCCGGACCTTTTTCCGGAAGGCGGTGTGCCCGCTGCGACGGGCGCGAACGGCAAACCGCTGAATCAGCCGGCAAATCTGCGCCGCGTGCTGGAAGAGATTGCTCGCCTGCGTAACACCACGCCTGAGGCGATTTCGGATCTTACCGGGGCCAATGCCCGCCGCGTGCTGTTGTAGTTGTGCCTTACTTGCCGTTGGGTGCCGCGTGCAGGGCGAGGCGGCCGCGGTGCGCGAAGTCGATCGCTTCCGCCAGAATGCGTGCGGACTCTTGGGCGGCGTGGAAGCCCATCGAATTTTCCGCGGCGATGAAGTCCAGCCGCCATTGCGCACGGCGGTGCAGGGCGCGGGCCGTTTCGAGACTGGCTGATGCGGCACCGGCCTGCTGTGCGGCCCCGATCTCCCGGATCAGTTCCACGGTGATCTCTTCGGCTCGTAGCATGAGTGCCTGCGTGCGGTCCTGAATCGCTTCCACGCGTGCGACGAGCTCCTGCTCAGGGTGGCGGTGGCAGGTCTGGCAGGCGCGCGCGGGGTCGAGCAACGGACTGCGCACATGGTGGCTGCTGACCTTGACCGCCCCCTCGCGCATGTAGGGCATGTGGCAGTCGGCACAGGAGACGCCACTGCGCGCGTGAATGCCCTGGCTCCACAGCTCGAACTCGGGGTGTTGCGCCTTCAGCATCGGGCTGCCGCTGTCGGCGTGCTTCCAATCGACATGGCCCACGTCGTCATAGTAGGCCTCGATCTGTTCGACGCGCAGGCCGTTGTGCCAGGGATAGGTGAGGTGCTGGTCGGGCTTTTTAAAGTAGTACTCCACATGGCATTGGGCGCAGACCAGCGTGCGCAACTCCTGGCGCGAAGCATCAAGATTGACATCGTAGTCGCGCACCCGTTTGCTGGCGCGCCAGCGCATGATGCTCGGCAGGTGCGGCAGCGGGGTGCCGTCGGCTTTGGCCAGTTCGCGCAGGCCGTTGAGCAGTCCGGGCCGGGTGACGCGCAGGCCCATGGTTTCCGGGGCGTGACAGTCGATACAGGCGACCGGATGTTGAATGAGCTGCTGGCCCTGGTCGTCCGTAAGGGCACGGGCCTCGGCGTAGGGCATGGCGCACACGGCCGCAAAGCCGCGCATGACCTGTTCCTGCGGATTGCTGTCCGGCACGCCGGCCTTGCGGCCCATGGCGCGGTAGGCCGGGATAATTGAACAGTGGCAGTGCAGGCAGGCTCCGGGCTGCGGGAAGTTCTTGACGCGCACGGTCTCCTCCTGATCCTGCAGCATGTAGGCGTGTCCGCGCTCCTCGCGATAGTCCACGGCGAAGGCGTAGCCCTTGAAGAGCACGCGCCACAACGGGTCGGCATCGAGTTTCTGGAAAGCTTCGCTGCCGCCGTGTCGGGTGCGGGCCGTATCCACCGTGCGCCGGTAGCTGTCGTACTGGCGCGGATAGTTCTTGCCCCATTCGGCGGGATCGGCCGTGTTTTCGTCGAGCTCGACGATCTGAAAGACATGCTGCAGGGCTTCGGCCTTGCGTGTCATGATGTTGCGCCAGAGTGCGAGTACGCCGACAGTCAGACCGGCGGCAACGACGAACGTGATCACATAAGGGGCGCGGATCCGGGCGGCGGACGCGGGTTTGACAGGATCAGACATGAGTTCTCCTCATCAGGGTTAGCGCGTGGGGCCGTGGCCCACGCGGTCATGACAGCGCGCGCAGCGGAACGGCTCGTCCGCCGGGCGTGGTTTGGCAAGCATCTGTTCCACGAGGTCGCCATGGCAGCGGATGCAGTTATTCTGCACGATACGCTGGCTTTTCGGTTGGGCGAGAATCGGCTCGTGAAAATTCTGCAGGGTGAACGCCTTCGAGTGATGGTAGCCGTTTTCGGCCTTGGTCCAGTATTTGGGGACGAGGCCCTTGGGCACATGACAATCGTTGCAGGTGGCGGCGGCATGATGGCTGGCCTTCTGCCAACCGTCATAGTGGTCACGCATGATGTGGCAGTTGGCGCAGATCTTGGATTCGTCACTCAAATACGCAAAGGCTTCACCCTCGCGCAGCGTGAAACCGCCGGCACCGAGCAGAACCCCCAGCAAACCGACCAGTAGGGCGCCAGGCGCGATCTCTTGGTATCTCCGTGTCATGGTTGAAAGGGCCGAGGCGTCATGTCGTGAGTGTCTGACGTCGACCGTCACGCGCACGCGCCTCCCACCGTTTGCCCGTATTGTATCGGGTTCGACAAGGCACCGCCATCAGAAAAATGTCGTCCGTACCCAAGGGGGAATTAGGCGTTAAAGCGATATCCTGAATCCTCCTTTGGGCGCGGCTTCAACAGAGTTGAAGCGCATCCCCGCGGCTGCGCCTCTGGGATGCGCCCCGCCGCGCCCTTGTGTCGCCCTTGTTGACATCCCGCACCTAAACCTCTACACTCCAGGCCATAGGTTTGGATGGGGTTCAGATCGATGGCATGTGATGGCCAATCAAGAAGGGGATCGGTATGACCAGACGCGACTTTATGCGGGGAGTGGCAGGGGCCGGCGTGGTGGCGGGTGTGCCAACGTGGGGATGGACTGCCGGGACGATGAAATTTAAGACGCGGCTGCAGAAGGCGTTGATTGCCAATGTGGCCGATGACGCGACCTGTGAACGGATCGCCAAGGCGGGATTTCCGGGCGTGGAGCTGATGAAAAAGGATGTCTCGCTCGACGACGCGGTGGCGGGGCGCGCCGTGGCGGAGAAGCATGGCGTCAAAATCCACTCCTTCATGGGCGGCTGGGCCGACCTCGGCAATGCGGACGCAGAGACGCGCCGCAAGTCGATCGAAGAGGTCAAACGCTTGATTCGCCTGACGGCTGCGTACGGCGCGGATGCCATGTTGCTTGTGCCGTGTCTCCGCATGGGCGGGACGATGCCGAAGCCGACGCAATTCAGGATCAAGTATGATCCGGCGACATGCCGGATCGAGTCGGTCGTGGACGGCGACAATGCGCCCTTCGCCGAGTATATCGCGGCGCATAACCGTTCGACCGAACTGGCGCGCGCGGCCATCGAAGAGCTGATTCCGGTTGCGGTTGAGAACCGCGTCACGATCGGACTTGAGAACGTGTGGAACCATCTGTGGGTCATGCCGGATTTCGCCACGGCCTTTGTGCGTCTTTTCAAACATGACCGGGTGCGCGCGTACCTGGATCTCGGCAACCACGTCAAATACGCGCCCACGGAGCAGTGGCTGAGAGCCATGGGCCCGCTGATTGTCAGGCTCCACATCAAGGACTTCAAGATCGACCGAGAGAAGAAAAACGACGGCGACTTTGTGCCGATCGGCAAAGGCGATGTGGACTGGGTGTCGGTACGTCAAGTGATCGATGAGATCGGTTACAACGGTTGGGTCACGATCGAGAGCGGCGGATATACGGATGCCGAGCACAGTGCGCTGATGGACCGGTTCTTTGCGGGGCAAGGCGCCTAGTCGTCCGGCAACCGGCAACATGTTTTTTTTGACAGGATTCACAGGATTGGGGAAAACAGTCATAATCGTGTCATTCTGACCAAATTGTTAAGCTGTACAGCGTAGGAATCGGACAAACAGGAGAAAGAGATGCAGAATCGTCGGACTTTCATCAAACGGACGACCGCCTTTGGCGCGGCGTTGGCGGCCGCCCCTTCCATCACGTTGGGCCAGGGGCAACGCGTGTTTAAGTTTGCGCTGGTCGGGTGTGGCGGACGTGGTTCCGGCGCGGCCCGTGAAATCCAGGCCGCAGCCACGCGGCTGGGCCACAAGGCGGTCATGGTCGGTGCGGCCGACTTTTTCAAAGAGAAGGCAATGGCGGCGTGTCGGGCTAACGGGTGCGATGAAAAGTTCGCTTTCAGCGGCGCGGATGGCTATTTGAAGCTGATGGAGACGGACGCGGAGATCGTGCTGTTGTGCGCGCCGCCGATCTTTCGTGCGCGGCATGCTGAGGCGTGCGTCAAGGCGGGCAAGCACATCTTCGCGGAAAAGCCGATCGCGACCGATCCGGCGGGCCTGCGCCACTTCCTGCAGGTGGTCGAGTCTGCCAAGGCGGCTAAACTATCCATCCTGTCAGGTACGTGTCACCGCCACAACAATCGTGCCCTGCGCATGATCGGCCCGGTGCGCGACGGCGTGATCGGCGAGATCCGCAGTGGCGTGGTCTACCGCTGCCACGGTGCGATGAGCCCGGCCAATTACCTGCGCAAGCGCCGTCCGGAAGACACGAACGCTTCGTACATGGCCAACAACTGGTACCACTTCCGCGAGATGTCAGCCGACCATCTGACGGAACAGGCGGTGCACGAGATCGACCTGGCCAACTGGTTCATCGGACGGCTGCCCAAACAGGCGATGGGTATCGGCGCGCGTCATCAGCGTTCGACCGGCAACACCTACGATTGCTTCGGCATCGACTATGATTACGGCAACGGCCTGCATGTCCACGCGGTGGCGCGCCAGATCAACGGCTGTTTTGACCGCTGCTGCGCGATGCTGACCGGCACGAACGGTCAGATCGACGTGTTGGGCAGCAAGATCTTGAGGCCCGACGGCACCAGCGTACCGTTCCCGTTCGACGAAAAGGCCGTGGAGGGGCGCGACAACAACATGTACGTGATGGAACACGCCGACTTCTTGACGGGCCTGCTGAGCGGCAATCTGTTGCATGAGGGCGAGCAGGTGGCGATGGCGACGGCGTCAGGCATTCTGGGGACGCTGGCGGCCTACACCGGGCAGATGGTGCGCATGAGCGATCTGCTGGAGAACAAGGATTCTCCCTTCTACGCCATGAACCATCCGGTGACGGCAGCCGATTTTGAGAAGGGCGACGTGCCGATGGTGCCGGAGTTCAAGGCCGCGGTGCCGGGCAAGCCTGAAGTGTCGGCATAAGCAGGACATTAGGGTTTTGGATTTAGGCATGGTTGCCGTTTGAAGTGAAGAAAATCCTAACTCCTCAATCCTAATTCCGCCTTGAAATGCGGCTTTGGTATCGACCGGGGGCCGGGAACATGGCAAAATGCACGCCGTGTTGACGGTCGGGCGGCGAAGGTGCCGCCGCGGTCGTCCGGAGTTCATGCATGAGACGCTTGGTTTTCGGTTTGTTCGGCTCGTTTTTGTGCTGTGCGGTTGTGGCTGATGAGCTGACCACGGCGCGCGCGGCCTTGCACGACCGGCTCTACCCGCTTGCGCAGGCGCATGCCGAGAAGGCGTTGGCGGCGGGGGAGTCTTCCGATCAGGCTCTGTTGGTTTTGCTGGAGTCTTTGCGGGGACAAGGCCGCTACGCCGAGATCCTTGAGCGTCTGGAACGGGCGGATGCCTCGATGAGACAGGCGTTGACCGATGGCGCCTGGGCCTACTGGCAGTCCACAGCACTCTTGCATACCGGTCGGCCGCTTGAAGCGGCGCGCACGGCAGAAGCTGCGGTGAGTACGGGATCACCCTATGCGGACGCCCTGCGGCGCACAGCGGCGCGTGCGCGTCGCGAGGCGGGGGATCTGGCCGGGGCCCTTGGCCTTTTTGCCGAGGTTGATCGCGCCTCCACGAACGTGCAGACACGCGCGGAGAATGCGCTGGAGTGGGCCGGCGCACTGGATCAGGCCGGACGCGCGGATGCGGCGCTGGAAGTGCTCAAGATGCAGGCGGAACTGGGCGCGGCCGGTCACGCCGTTGATGACGGTGCGTTGTTGCGGGGGCGGATTCTGATGCGCCAGGGGCGTAGCGCTGAAGCGACGATGCTCCTCAATCAGCTCGCCATGAATGAGCGGGCGACGGAAGCGGCGCGCGTGCAGGCTTTGGTTGAGATGAGCGTCTTTACCTGGGCGGGTGGTAAGACCAACGAATCGGTGGCGTATGCCCGCTCCGCCTATGATCGGGCCAAGTCTCCGGAAACGCGGCGTTTGGCCGGTTTCCGGTTAGGCGATCTGCTGTGCGGGTCGGACGCCACGATCGATGAGGGCGAAGGACTGGTGAAAGCGCTGGTGCGTGAGTTCCCCGATCATCCGGCCTCGATGCGCGCGCATCTCAAGTTGGCCGACGCGCTCTTGCAGGCCAAGCGGCCTGAGCGGGCTGCCACGGAATACCGCATCTTTCTGGAGACCTACCCTACATCGTCACGGGATACCGATGTGTTGCAGGGGCGCGGTTGGGCGTTGATGCAGCTCGGCCGCTACACCGAGGCTGGTGGCGCGTTCCAGCGGGCCGCGTCGCTGACCGATGATCCGGGTGTGCAGGCGGAGTGTCTCTTCAAGCAGGGGGATGCCCTCTTGGCCGCGGGACGCTATGAGGAGGCGGCGCGCGTCTATGCGACGCTGGCGCGTGATTTTCCTCAGTCCACACTGGCCGATCAGGCGCTGTACCAGAGTGCCGACTGCCTGCGACGTGCAGGACTGAACAGTGAGGCGCGGGCGAGGTACCGGCAGGTGGCGGATATGTATCCTGACCGCGAGGTGGCGCCCAAAGCCCTGCTCAGTCTGGCCGCGATGCAGACGGAAGCGGGAGACACCGATGATGCGGTGCGCACCTACAAGTCGGTGCTGGACGCGTACACGCAGCTTCCCGTGCGTGCGGATGCGTGGATGGGGCGCGGCAAAGCGCACTACCGCGCCTACCGTTTCGAGTCGGCGATGCAAGATTTCGCCGCAGTCACTGAAAACGCGCCGGAGCGGCGCGACGAGGCGCGTTTCATGATGACGCTCTGTCTGTACGGGCTCGGGCGCGATCAGGAGGCCCGGGCCGCTGCCGCCGCATTCTTGCTCGATTTTCCCGAGTCGCCGCGACTGTCAGACATGACGTTGTGGCTTGGAAAATTTGATTTCAACCGTGGGCGCTATGCGGAGGCGCGACGCTTCTTTCTCGATTATTCGGAGCGCTGGCCGACTCACCGCTGGGCGGATGCCGCGCTGATGTGGGCCGCGCGCGCGGCGTTTGCCGCGAATGATTTTACCGGAACGATCGAGCTGGTCACGCGCATGGTGCGCACACATCCGCAAAGCGTGCGTCTGCCGGAGGCACTGCTGGTGCAGGCGGATGCCCTGATGGAGCTGGCGCGCTACGATGAGGCGGTGCTGTTGCTTGATCAGGTCATCAGTCAGTCAGGGACGAGCGAGTGGGTGCGCTTGGCGCTGTTGCGCAAAGGGGACGGACTGTTTGCCATGGGGGCCGGAAACAGCGCGCGTTACCGCGAGGCACTCTCGGCCTATCGACAAATGCTGGCACAGAATACGCTGACGCCCTCTCTGACGCTGCAACTCCAATTCAAAGCGGGGCGATGTCTCGAAAAACTGAAACAGATCGACGAAGCGATTGATCAGTATTACGGCGAGGTGATCGTTCGGTTTTTGAGCGAACGCGCGCGCGGAACCTGGTTTGATGAGCACAGCACCGGCCTTTTCGTGCGCGCCGGTTTCACGGTCGCTGAACTCTACGAGCAGAAGGGCCAATCCGCTCAAGCGGTTCGTGTGCTGCAGCGGGTGGCGCAGTCTGGCGTGCCGGGCGCGGATGAAGCGCGCCAGCGTATCGAACGGCTACGCGGCAAAAAGTCGGGGGACACATGAGTATGATGCAACAGGGCGGGCCGGTCTTTTGGCTGATCGTCGCTCTCGGACTGGCGGCGATTGTCGTTTTTTTCGAGCGGTTGCTGCACTTGCGGCGGGCGCAGATCGACTACAACGATTTTCTCAAGGGCGTGTGCAACGTTTTGGAGAACGGTCATGTCGATGAGGCCATGATGATCTGCGAGGAGACGCCCGGCCCGGTGGCGGCCGTGACACTGACCGCGATCCGGCACCGGCAGGGTTCTCACGAGGCATTGCGTGAGGCCGTGGACAACACCGGGCGTGCCGAAATCTCACGCTTGGAACGGCGTCTGGCCTCGCTGGCCATCACGTGTCAGATTGCCCCGTTGCTGGGATTGCTGGGGACGTTGCTGGGGGTGATCCGCATTGTGCAGACCTTGAATGAACAGGTGCCGGTCGTGCAGAGCACGGATCTGACGGCGGGGCTGATGCAGGCGCTGGTGGCGACGGTCGCGGGCCTGCTGGTGGCTGTGCCTTGCCATGTGATGTACATGATGCTGATCGTGCGCATCGAACGGATTGTCCTGGACATGGAGGCGTGCGCCTCCGAAATCGTGGCCTACTTCACGAAGCAGGATCGCTCGATGTTGTGAGGATGATGCCATGATGATTTCCGAACGCAGAGAGAGCTGGAGTCGGCTGATCCGTAAGCATCGTAACGTCTACCGCTTCGGTGGCGTGTGGGCGCAGGCTTTGCTCGCCGCCGTGCCGTGGGTGAATGCGGTGATTCTCGTGGTGTTGCTGATGGCGGTGCATGGCCAGTTGGCGGTTGTGCCGGGCATTGCGTTTGATCTGCCGCGCGCACCGTTGCGCGAAGGGACGCGGAGTTCTCTGACGGCGCTCATGATTGTGGTGTCGGGTGACACATCCGGCGGCGAGGAAACACTGATTTTTTTTGATGACGACCGCTATGTGTCGCAGGATGAGGAGCAGATGGCGATGCTGTCCGAGCGGCTCAAAAACCGGGTGACGCTGGGACGCAGTCGAGAATTGCTGCTGCTTGCGGACAAGCGTGTGCCGCACGGGGATGTCGTGCGTTTTGTGAACATCGCGCGCGAGGCGGGCATGAAACAGGTCAATGTGGCGGAAAAACCGGAATGATCCGGTTGCGGTGTGGGAGGGTACATGGCGCGGCATAAACAAAACCGGGAGCGTTTCAGGGCGCGTGCGGCGCGCCGGCCGTTGCGTTTCTGGTGGCAGCCGTTCGCGTTGCTCGGGATCATTGTCCTGCTGTGGTCACATCTGCCGGTCAACGCCATCCTGTTTGAACCGCGAGTCCCCGTGCCGCCCTCCGAGCCGCGCGCGGCGTATGTCGTGCTGGCCCCGGAGGAGGCCGCGCAGGCACTGGACAATATGCGCGCCTCTTGGGCAACGTCAGGTGCCCTCGCCGATATCGAGCTGGGTGTTTTCGACGTGCGTGAGGAGCAAAAGCCGCCGGTCTTTCTTGAGCAAGGCGCCCGTTTCCCTGGGGTCTGGCAACCCGCCACAATCGAGCCGTTGGTTCAGCCACGACCGGAAATTGAAGCAGCCGCGTTTCCTGAAGATCCTTTCGCCCGCCCTGTGCCGGCGGCGCGAACCGGTGTGGTCGCGATCGTGAGCAGCGGCTTGCGGAATGCGGATTTTTCGTTCGTGCCGCCGGCTGATCCGCTGTCCGTGCGTAGTGGCGAATGCCGGTTTTTTGTGGAAACGGACGTCGCGGGATCGGTCGTGCACGTGCTGTTGCTGACGCCGCCCAATGAGGCGACGGCTGCGTTGGAACGCGCCCTGCAGCGCGGTAAGGCGCGCGGCGAGGCACACGGACTGGTGTCCCTGACGTGGAGATTTGCCCCATGAAACGGTGGTTGCGGATGCGTCGCGTTCTGCCGCTTGTTTTCGCCGCCGCCTGCGCGTGTGCGCTGTGGGTCACGTTCTGGACGCCGTCGCCCAACGTGACGCCTGCTCCTGATCGCAGTACCTGTTGCGGGAGTAACCCTGCGAACGGGGCCGTCCGCGCCCAGGACGCTGCACCGCGACCGGCACATGCGCCACGCGCGTCGCCGGTCGCGCGTTGGCGTGTTCCGTTCTCAGCCCGTCCGACGCCGCCCCGTGCGGCGGGGGATGGCTGGATCGTGGCTGATGAAGCGGGAGGTGTCACGGCGCTGGATGCCGACGGTGCGGTGCGCTGGCGCGCGTCGTGCTCCAATCAGGCGTTTGAGGCGGCAGCCGCAGTTTCTGATGGGACAGTTGTCGTGGCCGCGCGCGGGGGTGGGGTGACCGCGGTGCGCCATGCGGACGGGGACGTGATGTGGTCCCGCATGACCGGCGGGATGTTTTTGCGTGCGCCGCGCACGGGTACTGTCGGTGGTGTGCCGGCCGTGTGGCTGGTGTCGCAGGCCGACGGCCGTCTTTTCTGCCTGCGGATACGCGACGGCGAACTGATCTGGAGTGGCGAACCAACCAACCGGTGCGATGGCGAACCAGTGGTGGCGCAGGGACGGATCGCGTACGGAAATTGTGACGGCGCCGTGTATCTGTTTGATGCGGCTACGGGAGCGGCGCGTGGCAAGATCGAGATCGGGACAGAAGATCAGATGGCGGGCGGTCTGCTGGCCCTGTCTGACGGACGTTTGATCGGCGGCACGCGCCGGGGGCATCTGGTGGCGGTCGATCCGGATGCGATGAAGGTGGTGGGCCGTGCGGCCGTCGCGGAGAGCGAGGCGTTTGCGACGCCAGTGGTGGCGTTTGGCGGCGAGATCGCCACTGGAACACCGGAGGGCGAGGTTGTGTTTTGCCGATGGGCAGACGATGGCATGCAAGTTACGGGACGTGTGGGGCTCGGCACATCCGAGGTGAGCGAGTTGGCGTTTGTGGACGGATGCCTGTTGGCGCTATGTGGCGGCGAGTTGTGCCTTCTGACCCCGCCACAAAACGTGGCGGCGCGTATAGCGCTGGGTGATGACGTGTACGGATTAGAAGTGAATGCGCAGGGAACGGTTGTGTGTGTGGCCGATCAGGCGGTCGTGTGCGTGAGGGGAGTCGGGCGATGAACGGCGCGGATGTGCAGGTCACGAATGTGGTGCGGACTTTTGCGATGCCAGGCGGCGTGCCGGTGGAAGTGCTGCGGGGGCTTACGCTGCTGGTCAGAGCGGGTGAGTGTGTGGCTGTGACGGGGCCCTCGGGATCGGGGAAAACCACGCTGCTGCAGCTCATTGGCGCGCTTGACCGGCCTGACTGCGGCGAAGTCCGTGTCAACGGAAGGGATCTGGCCCGTCTGGACGAGCGCGAACGATGCAAGTTTCGCAACCGCGAGGTGGGCTTTGTGTTCCAGTCGCATCACCTGTTGCCGCAACTGACGGCGCTGGGGAATGTGTTGGTTCCGGCCTGGGGCTCGGATACGGCAGAGAGGTGCGCCGGCCGTGCCCGCGATCTGCTGGAGCGCGTGGGCTTGGCCGACCGGTGCGATCATTTTCCGGGGCAGCTTTCAGGAGGCGAGCGTCAACGCGTTGCGGTGGCGCGCGCGCTGGTGATGCGTCCCTGCCTGGTGTTGGCGGATGAGCCGACCGGCGCGCTGGATCGGCGCAATGCCGCAGAGTTGATGGCGATGCTGTTGGCGTTGAATCGGGAGGAGCACACAACCCTGATCGTGGTGACGCATGACGAGACATGCGCGCAACGCTTGGGCCGATGTGTGCCGCTCCGCGATGGCCGTATCATGAATGAAAATGAGAAAGGATAAGACGATGAACGATACGGATGTGTTGAAGGAGCTTGAGGAGACCGGGGCTCTGTTGAACGGGCATTTTGAACTGCGTTCCGGATTGCACAGCAACCGCTTTTTCCAATGCGCAAACGTGTTGCGTTATCCGCGTATCGCGGGACGGTTGTGCGAGGAGCTGGTGACGCGGTGCAAAGCGGAATTGGACTTCGGCGTGCTCGACGGTGTGATCTCGCCCGCGTTGGGCGGTATCTTAGTGGGTCACGAAGTGGCGCGCGTGTTGGACACGCAGTGTGTGTTTGCCGAGAAGCAGGAGGGAAAGCTGGTGATGCGACGGTTCACACTGCGTCCGGGACAGCGCTATGTGGTGGCCGAAGACGTGATCACGCGTGGTGGGCGTGTGCAGGAGACGATTGATATCGTTAAGGCTGCGGGAGCCGATGTGGCGGCTGTGCTGGTGCTGGTCGACCGCAGTGCCGGTCAGGCGCGTTTCGATTTCCCGACCTTCTCGCTGCTGCAGATGGCCCCTGAAGTTTGGGTGCCGGCGGCGTGCCCCCTGTGTGCGCGCAACGAGCCGTTCGTGCACCCCGGATCGTGAGGATCACCAGGTGCAGAGGCCGGTGGCTTCCTGGAGACGGTAAAGCCAGACGCGACGGCGGGAGTCATCGCGAAAGGCCTCGTAATCGAGCGAGAAAACTCGGTTGTCAGCGTTGGACCAGAGGCGGTCCGCGAAGTCGGCGGCATCTTGGATGGCCGGTGCATCGAGGATGCCGCTGAGCCGCACGTTGGTTTCCAGGTTGAAATCGCGCACGTTGCGCCGCGTGAAGTTCGCCGACCCGAGCAGCAGTTCCCCGGTGCCCGTGGCATGCCGTATCAGCAGCAGTTTGGCATGCATTTGCTCGCCGTGCGTGGCGGCCCAGCGTACAGGGACACCGGCAGCGGCCAGTTCGCGCGCGACCTGACGGTTGGGCATGCCGTTCTTGGTCCGCCCGAAGGCGTCTTTGTTCGGATCGAGCAAGACGTGCAGCGACACTCCGCGCCGTGCCGCGCGTTTCAAGGCGCGGATGATCGGCCGGTCGGCCAGGTAAAACATCACGAGATCCAAGGCGTCTCCGGCCTGTGTGGCGTCAATCATGGCCACCGCCGCAGCGCCGATCTGCGCCTCGGTCAGGATTTGGATGCGCGTGCGGCATGCATCGGCCGAAGGGGCTTGCAGATCGTTGCCGACGATAGATGACCGTGACTGTGATGATGGGCCGCTGAAGGCGAGTACGGCCTCCTCGGTTCTCAGCAGGTCACGCGCGGCGGGGCCGCCGAAGGCGAGCGCGACATTCGTGTGCGCACTGCTGCCGTCATGCGGATTGGCGGAGGTGACAAGCGCACGCAGGCCGGAACCGTCGTCGGCGATCACCACCTTGCGGTGGTTGGCTTTAAAGTTCAGCAGGGCGAGCCAGCTCCTAACGGTGACAGGCTCGCCACCGAAAGGGTTGGACACCCATCCGCCGCGCGGACTGTTCCCCCAGGGCTGGGCCAGCAGGCGCCACAGACTGGACCAGGCGACGTTGCTGTCGCGCAGCCGTTCGAGGCGTGTGAAAACAACGTCGACACCGGCCGTTTCGAGACGTTCCACATGGGCGGCCTTCAGGCCGCCGTAGACCGTGTTCACCGGGTCGGTAATGACCAAGGCGCGCAATCCGGGCACTGCACGCTTGCGATGGATTAACGCTTGGGTCAGTTCACCGCACAGCGGGCGGTGATGGGCCGACCCTGTACCCAGAAAGGCGTTGAACAGGAACATGTCGATCACCACAATCCGTTCCGCGCGGTTGATCATGGCGAACACTTCATCAAAGATCTGCTGCTCGCTTTGGCGTACGCCATTCGCGTCCAGTCCTGTCAGATCGCAAAGGAAACGCGCATCGTCGCAGGGCAGCCATGCGCTCTGGTGACTCAGGCCGTCGGGCAAGGGCTTGACAGCATGCCAGCAGCAGCCTGCCGCGTGGCCGAGCAACAGGAACGAGAAAACAGTCCGAAAGACGCATGCCTGTTTCACGTTTCTTTTCCTGTGATAGGCCATCCTGCAAATCCTGTAGTCCTGGCTAGATTGAAATTTTGATTCACGTTCCTTCAGTGCGCGTCGTCGGGAAGCGGAGACTTGGGCGCGTCGGGCGGCTCAAAGTCGAACATCAGCGGCAGATGGTCGGAAAGTCGCACGCGGGGGATTTTGAAGCGGACCGGGGTGATGGAGGGGTCGTAACAGATGAAATCCAGTTCGCGGCACGGCGCCCAGCTCGGGAAGGTGGGGGCATGACGCGTGTTGGCGCTCTTGAGGCCGGTCGCGCGCAGGAACATGCGCATCTCCCAGACGCCCGAGAGTGTGTTGAAATCACCGGCCACCAGGCGAGGCTTGACACAGCCCTGGATCAGATCGTGCAGGTCACCGAGCTGGCGCTGCCGGGCGCGGATGCCCAGGGCAAGATGAACGAGGAAGACCGTGACGCTCTCTAATTCCACTTCGATCGCCAAACTTTTGAAACCGGTCTCGAAATCGTGAAAGGCGGTGCGCAAAATCGGTTCGCGCGCGAGCACGGCATTGGCCTGCTTGTTGAGGATCGGCACGCGGCGGCCGATGCCATCATCCGGATATTTCACTCGGTGGCAGTGATAGTAGTCGAGGTCGTTGGCCAACTCTTCCGCCTGGTTTTTGCGCTGCGTGCGGAAGGAACCGGCATCCACCTCAACCAGCCCGATGATGTCGGGATCCATGTGCCGCACGAAGCGCGTGATGTTGGGGAAGTGGCGTGTGCTGCGCACGAGAGTCTCCAACCAGGCGAAGCGGCGTAGTCGTCCGGTTCCGTATTGGATGTTGTGGAGCAGCAGGCGCATGCAATTTTATTCCGACGTTTCAAAGAGGGAGGCGGGCAACAGGCAGGAGGCGACGGCGTGTCCTTCGAAGAGTGCGGTATGGATCGTATTCTTGCGCCCCTTGAACTGTTTGAAGGGCTCCAGCCACTGCCCAAGCAGTTCGATCTGAAGTTGACCGGTCACCGCGTCGACCGCCGTGATGCGCAGATCCTGCGGACTGTAACGGATGCCGGTGCCGAGCGCTTTGGAGATGGCCTCCTTGGCACACCAAAAGCGCAGGATCGCCGTCGGGGCCTCGCCGGTGTGGGCGGCGAGTTCCAGTTCCTCATGCGTGAAGACGCCGCGGGTAAAGTCGTCGCTGAGGGCACGGCCGAGCGCCTCGATGTCGATACCGATACGCGCATTGGCGGCGACGGCGGCGATGATCAGCTTCGAGGTGTGGGTGATCGAAAGGTCGATCTTGGCTGCGGTGTGCTCGCGCCATGGGCCGAGCGGGTGGGGCTTGCCGGAATCGTCGGGCCAGATCGGGATGTCGGCATCCGTCCAACGCGCCTGATGATATTTGAGCAAAAAGCGGCGTACGGCTTCCTTGGCGGCGGCGCGCCCGAAGAGCCACTCGACGCGGCGGTTGGTGGCACCCTGCATCTCGATCCACTCTTCGCGCTCGACCGGCGCGAGCAGTACGTGGGCGAGGGTCTTGAGCCAAAGTTCCTGATTGTTTTCAAAAATCTTGAACGGCACCTCGGTGGCGACTGAAGCAGCCACGGGCGTGGTGGGATTCCCTAGCAGCTCCAAGGGTAACTCACGGGTCAGGTATTGTTCGGAGGGGCGCAGGATAAACTGGTGGTACTCAGGCGGAACGCGTTCGCACAGCTCTTCCCATCCGCGGAAGTGGATGAGCAGGTTGCCGTTGCCGTCGGAGACCTGAATGTCGGCCACATGCGAACGCGGTGTGACGGAGATCAGGCGCAGGTAACCGCGCAGGCGGGCACCTTCAGTAAAGGTGTTGGCGTAAAAAATGATGCGCCGAGCACGGAAGGGCATGGAGATGGCTCCGGCAAATTTTTCGTGCGAACGCCACAGGGAAAAGGCGGAAACGATGCCATCCAGCAGCATCGGCCAGATGGAGAAAAGCGGGATCTTGGTGTAGCGCACGGCATCGGCACGGCCGGGCACCTCGACCTCAAAGTCGACGCCTTCCTCACTCCAGAGATCCACATGGCGAACGATGCGCAGGCTCCCGCCGTGGAAGAGGCGGTCGGGATAAATATCGTGTCCTGACCAGTTGACCGGGCGCGGGTTCGCCAGCGGCGGCGGCTGGATCGGATGGTTGGCGGGGCTGGTGGCGGACAACAGGATGATCGCCTCGACGATCGGCCAGGTGAAAGCACTGTTGGGTGAATCGTCACGAAGTTGCACGCGCACGGCCGTGAAGTGGGCGTCGGGCCAGGAGATACGCTCGGCGCGCAGGATGACGCGCAGGGATCCGCGTTCGAAACCCACCCAGCGCTGGGCGTGCAGATTGTCGATCTGTGCCACACGACGGCGCGGCACCAGTTTGCGCGCGGCTTCGCACATCATCTCCAGACTGGAAATCAGGGAGAGCAGCGTCAGCCCTCTGAGCGTCGGGGTGGCGTAGGAGAGCTGTGAGGTGCCGAGCGCGTAATCGCGCAGGAAGGGGTAATCCTCCAGCGTCAGGACCTTGGCGATCTCCATCATGACACCGGGCTGCTCTTCGAGGATCGTGGCATTGGCGAGCATCGGGAAGTCGGCGCCGAAATCAAAGCTGCGCTTGTCGGTGATCACCGGCATAGCCTTTCGCGCCTGTTCGGGGGTGGCGCGCGAGGCGGTCAGGAACTCGCCGGTCGGGGCAAACAGAGTGAGCGAGGGCAGCCGGGCGGTCAGGCGCAAATCATTCTCTGTGCGCGTGACCACCGAGAGCGGGCGATTGAAATCGAGCATGCGGCTGCGGCGGTGAAGGTGGAGCATCGTGAGGTCGAGCTGCACGCCCTGCGCGGCCAGCAGGCCGAGCGCGTGGTGGAGCTGGATCAGACCGGAGCGGTGGATGCGGTTGACGGCCACGGCCTGATGCGGCTGGTTCTTGAGCGTCTCGTCGATGGCGTTGGTCATGTTGCCGCGCGCACCGAGCTCAATAAAGACGCGGAATCCGTCGGCGTACATCTGGCGGATCGTGTCGTCAAAAAGAATCGGCGATGTCCACTGGTCTGCGGTGAGGCTCAGGATGGCGCGCGGCTGCGCCGGCAAACGTTGGGCGGTCGCGCAGGAGTAGATCGGGATCTTGGGCACATGACGCACCCAGTGCGAGAGGAACTGCTTGATGGGCGGCAGGATTTTACTGCACCAGGGCGTGTTGAAAGGCCGGTCGATCGGCACCGTCATGGTCTTCACGCCGGCCTTGTGCAGTTCTGCGGTGACCTCTTTCAGGATGGAGGGCGAGAGGGCGATGGTCTGCTGGCGCGGGCTGTGGAAAAAGGAGAGCGCCAGGCGGCCGGGATAGGTCTCGGCCAGAGCGTCCAGCATCTCGCGCGGGGCGTCGATCACCGAGAGCATGACACAGGCAGGCAGGTCTTCGCGTTCCACCAGACGGCTCAGCATCTGATAGCCCTCCCGCACGAAGACGACCCGTTTGCTGCGCGAAAGATCGCCGTAGACGCCTGCGACCTCGAGCGCGGCAAAGTCACCGCCGCTGAAGCCGGCCAGGCCGTCGGGGGTTACACCCATGCGGTCGAACAGCCGGGAAAGCGCGGTATTGGCGGCGTGGACGGCAATGAAAGATTCGGGAAAGGCCTGCGCCGAAAAGGCGCCAGCATCGTTGCGGTAACAGGCGGCGGGCGGAAAGATGTAATCGGACGGGGAAAAGGTTTCGGTGTCCCGCGTCTGGAGCGCCTCCTCCAGTTCGTCGAAGGCGCTGCGGCAATCCTCGAAGACCAGGCAAAGGTCGCGCAGCATGTCGGGATAGAACGAGACGGCGCCGGGGAAGAGGAAGGCAATACGCCCGCGCGGACAGAGACGGTCACGGAAGAAGTAGGAGCCGCTCTTGTCTCGGATGCGTCCGGCGTTTTCGGTCAGTTTCTTATGAGCCTGCACCAAGCGGTCACGCAGATCAGGGACCGAGCCGGCCACCACCGCGAGCACAGCCGGCATGCTGCGCGCGGAGCAGGCACAAGTGTAGGCGACGTCCTGAAGTGAGACATCCTGCGCGTGTTCAAGAAAATGGATGAGCCGCTTCACCTCTTCGGCCAGCCGACTGTCGTCCGGCGCACCGATGAGACACAACTCGCAATCGAACGGATCAAAGAGATGAAGGTTGCCGGTCATGCCTCCTCCGGGTACTCTTCAAGGATGGCGGCGGCACAGGTGCCGGTGAAATCAATGGACGACACGCAGGCGCGGCGCGGATTTTTCTTGTTGCCGCGCAGCCACGGGCGCGCATCGGAAAGCAGATAGATCGGTGACTTGGCCGTGAGGATACGCGCGTTCGGCTTGTCGACGGGGACGTGCGGCGGCAACACGCGGTGCGCGAGCGCCAGCGCGGTTTTTAAGATGCCAGCGGCGCCGGACGCCCAAAGCGTGTGACCGATATTCCCTTTCACCGAGCCGACGCCGACCAGCGGCTGGCCTGTGCGGCGTTCGCCATAAATTTCCTGCATGACCTGGATTTCAGTCTGGTCTGAGTGCGGCACACCGGAACCGTGCGCCTCAAGCAGATGGATGGTCTCGGGCGTGACGTCGGCGGCGTGCATGGCGCGGCTGATCGCGCGGGTCAGGCGCTCCGGCGTCGGCACGCGCTGGTGCTGGTCCAGCGAAGCCGCGGCGATCCCGGTGCTGCGGATGATGGCGTAGATGCGGTCGCCGGTGCGCAGCGCGTCTTTCAAACGTTTGAGCACAAACATGGCACCACCCTCGCCGGGCAGCGTGCCGTCCGCCTCGCGACCGAAGGGTTGAAGCGTCTTGCCGCGCGAGAAGGGGAGGGTGCCGGCAAGGCCCAGCAGTACCGGCCGGTTGAGCGGCGGCTGCACGGCGCCGGCCAGGGCGATGTCGGCCCGCCGCGTAAGCAGGTCGTCCATCGCGCCCTGCAGGGCCTGATGGCCGGAGACGGTGCCGGCGTCCACCACAAAGGCCGGTCCGGCAAGCCCCAGCAGATGGGCTGTCCAGGATGCGATGACGCTGCCAAATGCCGACAGAAACGCATACGGGTTGGGGGCCGGCAAGGCGGCGGCCAGCTGCTGGCGGATCTCGGCGAGCTGTTCGGGGCCTGCGACCGGGAAAAATTTGGCGACGATATCCAGCGTCTGGTCGAGGAAGAAGGTGTGCTGCAGCCAATTGACCGAGGCGGCATTAAAGGGCGGCGCATATCCGAGACGGAAGGAGACGCGGTCAGTGGGCAGGTTGTTGATGGTGCTGCCGCTGTCACGCAGCGCGTCGATCGCAAGCTGGACGGTAAAGAAGACATCCTGGTTTTCGCCGGCGTTGATCGCGCGCGGGAAATACTGGTCGGCCGGGTTACACGCGTAGAGGTCGCCAAGCTGCGCGGCGGACGTCGGGTAGGGGCGGTCAAAGAGGGGCGTGGGCGGCGTCTCGCCGGCAGCGAGGTTGTCCAGCGGCGTGAATAGCGAGCGCCGCTGCATGACATTCCGCCAGAAAGCGGCCAGATTGGGCACTTCGGCGAACCGGCACGAGAGGCCGGTAATCACGATGTCTTCACGTGATGAACGCATGGGACACCCTATCAGAACGAGGCAGGGGCGTAACAGTGTTCTGGCGCCGGGAAAGAACCGGACTGGACCTCGGCGGCATACGCGGCAAACGCGTCGCGCATCGTCGCGGCGAGGGCAGCGTAGGGTTTGGCGAATTTCGGCGGACGCTCGGTCAGGCCGAGCATGTCGTGCATCACCAGCATTTGCCCGTCGCAGGCCGGGCCTGCGCCCACGCCGATGACCGGGATCGGGATCGCCGCAGTGACGGCAGCGCCGATATCGGGCGGGGTGCACTCCAACACGATGGCGAACGCGCCCGCCCCGGCCAGCGCCTGGGCATCGTCGATCAAGCGGTCGCAGGACGCGCGCGTCTTGCCCTGAACCTTGTAACCGCCCAGCACATTGATGGACTGGGGGGTGAGGCCGATGTGCCCCAGGACCGGTATGCCGTTTTCAGTGAGGGTCCGCACCAGCTCGGCACGGATGGCGCCGCCCTCGATTTTCACGGCGTCCGCACCGGCCTCTTGGATGAAACGGCCGGCGTTGCGAAACGCCTCCTCGTGGTTGACCTGATATGAGAGAAAGGGCATGTCCGCGACGACCATGGCATCCTTCGCTCCGCGCACCACCGCTGCCGTGTGGTGGAGCATGTCTGTCATGGTGACAGGAAGCGTCGAATCATAACCCAAAACCGTCATGCCGAGCGAATCACCGACCAGAAGTAACGCGATTCCCGCGGCATCGGCCAACCGCGCGCTGCCGGTATCATAGGCCGTCAGGCAGGCGAGCCGGTTCACGCCTTTCGAGGCCCTGATTGAGGCCGCATTCCACTTTTTCATGGCCGTATTTTAGCATAACTGGGTTCTCCGGCAAACTGGAACATAAGGGAGTTGGGGGATGGTGGGGATCTGGGGGAGTTGCGCGTCTCGCACACGGGGCATGAAGCGACTCGACATCCACGATATGATCAACAATAATTGAGCGGTTTAAAACTTCCGCGGGTGTGCGAAAGGGACGGACATGAATCTCGAGAACCGGTTGGTGGAGGCGTGTGTGGCGCGCGGCGTGACGCTGGCGACGGCGGAATCGTGCACCGGCGGCCTGGTCGCGGCGCGGATCACGGCGGTGTCCGGTTCCTCGGCGGCCTTTCTGGGCGGCATCGTCAGTTATGCCAACACCGTCAAAATGGAGGTGCTCGGCGTGCCGCAAGGGGTGCTGCAACAGTTCGGCGCGGTGAGTGAGGCGTGTGCCGCGGCGATGGCTGATGGTGCGCGCCAGCGACTGAAGGCGGACTACGCCGCCGCGGTGACCGGCATTGCCGGGCCGACTGGCGGTTCGCCGGAAAAACCGGTGGGACTGGTCTGTTTCGGACTGGCCGCGCCGGACGCTGTGCGGGCCGAACACAGGATCTTTTCGGGGGATCGCGGGGCGATCCGTTTCCAGGCGACAGAGCATGCGCTCACGTTGCTGCTGGAGGCTGTGAACAGGTGAAGCGGGGAAAGGGGAGTGACGATGACAGGACTCGGGAAAAAGATAGGGGTGTGTGCGGGAACGATGCTGGTGGTGTTGGGTGCGGCATGGGCACCGGGCGCGACGCTCTATGTGTCGCCTACGGGCAGGGATGGGTGGGAGGGGAGTCGCGCGCGCCCGCTCGCGACGCTGCAAGGGGCGCGCGACCGTATCCGCGAAGACCGCACGCGCGGCGCAAGGAAAGAGGCCTATGAGGTCTTGTTTGCGGACGGCGAATATGGGCTGGAGGCTCCGGTCACGTTCGAACCACAGGATTCGGGCGAGGCCGATGCACCGGTTCGCTATGCGGCAGTGCGCGGGGCGCGCCCGTTCTTTTTCGGTGGACGGCGCCTGCCGCGTTTCCAGGCCGGTGCGGATGGCGTGTGGCGCGTGCGGCTCGATCCCGCGCTGCGTTTCGAGCAACTCTATGTCAACGGCCGGCGCGCCGTGCGGGCGCGGTCGCCCAACCGTTTTTACTACTATATGCAGGCGCCGGTGGCGTATGGCGTCGATCCGCTGACGGGCCAGGTCGCGAACCTTTCGCGGCGGGCGTTCATGGCCGATCGTGCGGACATCGCTCCGCTCGCCGGCAAGAGCCGAGCCGAACTTTCGAATGTCGTGCTCCGCGTGTTTCATGCCTGGGAAGTGAGTCAGGCACGCGTGCAGGAGGTGGACGTCGGCAGTGGACGTGTGGTGGGGACTGCCAGCACGCCGTGGCCTTACTTTCACTGGAAAAGTTACCTGCCGCGATACCAGCTCGAGAACTTTGCCGAGGCGCTGGATGAGCCCGGCGAGTGGTATCTCGACCATGAGGGCGTGTTGAGCTATCTGCCGTTGCCGGGGGAGCGGGTGGAGTGCGTCGAGGCGGTGGCGCCTGTGACGCCGGCTTTCCTGCGCCTGCGCGGCGACGCGCTGGCCGGACGGTGGATCACCGACATCTCGTTTGAGGGCCTGACTTTCGCCTACTCGGCGTACGCACTGCCGGCGAACGGCCAGGGTGACTCGCAGGCGGCCGTGTCGCAACCGGCGGCGGTCGAGCTGGACGGCGTGCGCCGGATCGCGTTCCGCGATTGTGTCTTCTCGCATAGTGGCACGCACGGGATCTGGTTCCGCGAGGGGTGCCGCGAGAGCGAGGTGACGCGTTGCCGGGTCACTGACATCGGCGGCGGCGCGGTGCGGGTGGGGGACTCGAAGTGGAGTAAAGAGGAGCTGCCGGATCGGCTCACAGGACGAATCATCGTCGACAACAACATTTTGCAGGCTGGCGGACGGGTCTTTCCCGGTGCGACCGGTGTCTGGATCGGGCATGCCAGCGAGGTGCAGGTGACGCACAACGACATCGGCGACTTTTTCTACACCGGGGTTTCGATGGGCTGGACATGGGGATACCGCGAGACCGTGACCCACAGCAACACGATCGCCTTCAATCACATCCATCACATCGGTCAAGGGGTGCTGAGCGACATGGGCGGAATCTACACGCTGGGACTCTCTGAAGGCAGTGCCATCTCGAACAACCACATCCACGACGTCTACTCGTACGACTATACCGGGCGAGGCGGCTGGGGCCTTTACACGGATGAAGGAAGCGCCGGCATGGTTTATGAAAACAACCTCGTGCATCATGTGAAAACGGGATGTATCCACCAGCATTACGGTAAAGAAAACGTGTTCCGCAACAATATCCTGGCCTTCAGCATGGACGGGCAGATTCAGCGGTCGCGCATTGAACCGCACACGACGGTCATCATCACCAACAACATCATCTACTGGGACAATGCGACGGCGGCATTTTGGCGGGGGTATGTCGGCGCGGAGGGGACGGTGACCGACGTCGTGGTCAATGCCAACACCTACTGGAACCCTTCCGGTATCGCGAGCCACGCCTTCAACGGCGGCACATGGGATGCCTGGCGTGCGGCCGGGCAGGACACGCAGTCGCAGATCGCCGATCCGCGTTTCAAGAATCCCGACAAAGGAGATTTTCGCTTCCGGTGGCGGTCGCCTGCCGTCAAGGCCGGTTTCCGCCCCTTTGATGCCGGCCGTGCCGGTGTTTACGGATCGCGCGCCTGGCGGAGGCTGGCCGCGAGTCTGCGTCCGGCTCCGCTGCAATTCGCACCTGTGCCGCCGCGTTTTGTGATCCGTAAGCTGGACGAGGATTTTGACGGCTTGCCGCTCAAGGTGTCGTTCCCGAATGTCACGATACACGTGGAAAAGAAAGGCGACAGCGTGACGGTGACAGACGAGGCGGCTTTTTCCGGCAAGCAGGCGCTCAAGGTCCAGGACGCGGAGGGGTTGACCCATGCGTATAATCCGCATTTCACCTTCGGCTGCGCCTTCAGCCATACGGTGGTTGAAAACCGTTTTGCGGTCCGGATGGGGCCGGGGGCTGAGTTCTTCACCGAGTGGCGCGACTATCCGGCTTCGGGCGGCAACGACTACCGTGTCGGGCCGTGCCTGATCTTCCGCAACGGTACGATCACGGCGCGTACGCGCGTCACGCGTGCCGACGGCACGGTCGGCGGAGGTGAGATGAAGGTCGCTGATCTGCCGACTGATGTTTGGGCGCGGGTCACGGTGACGGCCTCGCTCGGCGGTGGCGACACGGGACGTTGGTCCGTCACGGTCGTCCGTGCCGGACAGCCGCCGATGACGGTGTCGGACTTGCGCATGGCGCACGAAGGCTTTGAGGCCATGGAGTGGCTGGGGTTCTGTTCGACCGCCACGCGTTCTGTAGCGTTCTACTTGGATGACTTCTTCTTCGGCGAAAAAGAGTGAATCGCCGGCCATCCCCCTGGCTACGCGCGTCGTGACGGACGCGCGTAGAAGGGATAACGCGACCGGTCGTCATCGGGCAGGATATATTTCCAGCGCCGGTAATTGAGGCACCAGAGCGAGGGGTGGCGACGGATGACGTGCTCGAAGGCCGCGACAATCTGTTGCGTGCGGGCTTGGTCGTCCAGTGTCGGGTCAGGCAGAAAGACCTCACCCGGTTCGATGCGGTAGCGCCCGTCCTTAAGCGGACGCGACCAGGCGAAGATGATCGGCACACCCAGCTTGCGCGAGAGGGTGGCGGGGGCCAGCGAGACACCGGCCGGCACGCCGAACAGGTCGATCCACGCGCCGCCCTCCCAGACGTGCGTGTGCTGGTCAATCAGCAGCCCGATGCTGGTGCCGTGCTTGAGCGCGTACAACAGATGGCGCAACGCCCCTTCGGCCGGCACGATCTGTTGCCCGATGGTGGATCGCAGGGCGGTCAAGCGGCTGGTTAATTCGGGTGATCCGATCAACTTGGCGACAGACATCATCGGGATACCGTTGGCGACCGCTGCCTGCGAGAGGATCTCCCAGTTGCCGAAGTGGGCGCTGACCGTGATGGCCGGACGGTGGGCACGCAATGCGTCGATGACAGCGGGCGCAAAAGTCGCTTGATCACGAATGCGGGCAAGCGTCTCGCGCGACATCCAGAAAATATTGGTCAGAACGCGCGCCATGTTACGGTACGAGCGCCGCACCAACGCCCGTTCACGGGCGGGGGTCATGCGCGCGCCGAACATCAGACGCAGGTTGGCCACGGCAACCGCTTTGCCCCGGCAGTCAAACAGATAGGCGACGTCGCCGATCCAGCGCGAGAGTCGCAGCAACGCCCCGAGCGAAAGCGGCGGGATGATGCGCTTCCCCAGCCAGATGAGCAGCCACTCGATCGGGCGCCGCGCGTTTCTGTAATAGACTTTGATTCCCTTGCTCGCCATACGCGACCGGAAAGGTAGCACGAGGGGCGGGATTAGGAAAGGGAAAACGGGAAAGATTGCGGCTGTGTAATGATTCAGGGGGGCGTGTCACCACATGTCGCCGAGCGGGCCGCAGGGCAGGATCTCGATGGTGGCCTCCACTTGCTCGCCCGGCGCGAAGCCGACAATGCCGGCCACGACCCGCATCGGCAGGTGGTCGGGGATGGTGAAGCCACGCTTGCGCTGGGTGCCGTCCCAAACAATATTCATGCGGTTGTAGGAGTAGTGCTTGGCCATGCGAAGGGCCGTTTCTTCACTCAACATCGGCACGGACATGGAGGCGATCAGACGGTTCCCCTCGTCGATGCTGTAGACCGCGACGCATGCGGCGGGACCGGTCGTCTCGCTGAGCGCGGGCCGTTTCGTGCGGAATACGACCTTGCAGGCCAGATCACGGCTGTCTTTGAGTTTGAATGACATCGCCTTGCCCATCCAGTTCAGCGCCTTGTTGTCGAAATTCATTGTGCTGTACTTGATGGTTCCGCGCACGTAGGCCCGCAACGTTTTGGGATAGGCGAAGATTCCCAACTCGTCGGGCTGCCCAGGCTGCTTGTAGAGCGCGAAATCATGGGCGTAATTACCGGTTCCTTCATAACTCCACTTGGTGATTTCCGGTGGCCACTCCTTGTCGTATTCTAGCGGCTTCATCAGAAAAGCCTGGATGGCGGGAGAGAGTTCATGTAACGAGAGCGCAGTCAGATTGCGTGGGCCACCGGCCGGTGCGGCATCGAGCCGTTCCTTGATGGCGGCCACATCCGGGACGGGCGGCATGAGGCGAATGGTGAGCCCGGTTTCCTGCAGCGCACGCGTGGCAAAATCCTTGCGTTGCATCGCCACGCGCAGCCGCGTCGCCTCTTTCTTGGCGGCCGCAGCCTCCGCAGCCTTGCCTTCAGAAGCGTAGCGTTCTTGGAGCATGTCCAGTCCGCCGAGATATTTTTCGCTGAGCGCGGCCACTTTCTCGTTGCGTGCCAGATCGTTGGCGGTCCGTTTCGCCGCGTACGCCTCCTGGATCAGACGCAATGCCTCGGGGGCGGCCACCATGTCATCCTTGGTGAGTTCCGGCACGGTCTCAAAGGCGTCCGGCTCGGCGCCAAGCGCCTGCATGAAACGGCCGGCCTCTTTGCGCACGGCTTCCATGCCGGCCGAATCTTTTGCCTCCTTCAACCGCGTCGAAAGACGCCGCAGCTCCACCACATAATCTTCCGCAAGCGGCAGAAGCGAGGCGTCGTAGTCCTTGGCGATCGCCGTCAGCCCGGACCGGTAGGCCGACTGGAGGCGTTCGGCTTCCGCCGGCAGGGCGGCCGCGCGTTCCGGCGCGGTCTGGGCAACAGCCGAAGACAAGGCAAAACAAAAAAGACAACTGTGAACAAATCTCATGACACCTCTCATAAACGAGCACGTCACCGCACATACCCAGTCAATCGCGTACAGCTTACAATTCTCAGCGTCGGAACGTCCAGCGGTTTTCCCGCCGGGGCGTCATCGGGCAGTGGCAGAGGGGGGCGAGGCGAGCGCGTGTTTGATGCTAAATTCGGGGATGCGTCCGGCCCTGACGTGGGTGCGAGACGCCGCTGGAGTCCACGGTGTGTTTTTGGTTAAATGAATCACTATGCAATGCAAGGTGATGTGGATGTGGAATCGGACGTTGGCGCCGGCCATGGGATGCTTTCTGGGGGTGGCTTGGACTGTGTGCGGGTTAACGCCGCCGCCGGCTGATTTTCTCTTGGATCGCGACCGGGTCATGGCCGCCGCGCGCGAGGTCACGGCGGAACGGTTCCCCGATGCCGACCGGGTGCTGGTGGATGATCATGTGCTCGAAATCTACGAAAGGGACGGGACATCGGTGCTGTGGGATGACGAGTATTCGAAAATCCTGACCGAGAAGGGACGGCGCGACGCCTCCTCCTGCCAGTTGATGTTCAACCTCAATTACGGCACGGCGTTCGTGCACCGGGCCGAGATCATCAAGCCGGACGGCCGCGTGGTCGCGATCGATCCGGAAGCCTATTCGCGCGTGATGACCGAACCGGGCCAGATGGGGGCCAACATCTATGATCCCAGCAACAAGATTCTGAGCTTCTCAATGCCGGGCCTCGAAATCGGCGATCTCTGCCACTTGGTGACCTGCCGGATCACCTCCAAAGCGCGTATGCCGGATACTTGGTCTGACTATGCGGTCTTCGAATACGACTCGCCGATCGTCAATCTGCTGTACGCCGTTTCCGCCCCGCCGGAACTCCCGATCCGGCACCGCGTGTTGCGCGCCCCGGTCTCGAACACGGTGGCATATGCCGAGAGCCGTCAGCCGGATGGACGTGTCTTGCACGCCTGGACGGTGCGTGACGTGCCGCAGATGTTTCCGGAGCCTGACATGCCGCCTCTGCACACGCAGGTGCAGAGGCTGATCCTCAGCACCATCCCGGACTGGCAGACCGTCTCGCGCTGGTATTGGAACCTCTGTGAACCGGCCCTGTCAAAGACCACGCCCGAGATGCGGGAGACCGTGGACCGGCTGGTCGAGGGCGCCGTGTCCCGCGACGATAAAATCCGCCGCATCTTCAAATTTGTTTCCCAGCAGATCCGCTACATGGGGCTCACCACCGAAGAGACCGCGCCCGGCTATGAGCCGCATCCGGTGTCGGTGACGTTCAACAACCGCTACGGCGTCTGCCGCGACAAGGCCGCCCTGCTGGTGGCCCTGCTGCGCATGGCCGGCATCCCGGCCTATCCGGTGCTGATCCACGCCGGGGCGCGGATGGATCCGGACGTGCCGATTCCTTTCTTCAATCACGCCATCACGGCGGTTGACCGGCCCGGCGGAGGTTATCTGCTGATGGATCCGACCGACGAAAACACGCGCGACCTGTTTCCCTCCTATCTCTGCAACCGCAGCTATCTGGTGGCCAAGCCTGACGGCGACACCTTGCGCGTGTCGGATGTCGAGCCCGCCGAAAACAATCTGGCGCGCATCGAGACCGAAGGCGCGCTGGATGCATCGGGTTCGCTTCTGTTGACCTCGCGTCTGGTTCTGGAGGGCATCAACGACAATGCCTACCGCAGTTTCTTTGTGCGGCAGAAACCGGATCAGCGCCGCAAATTCTTTGAGGGCGTGCTCAAACGCCGGCTCGCGGGCGCCGAGGTGCTCTCCTGCGCCATCACACCTGAAGACCTGCAGGATACCGAGCAGCCGCTGGCGGTCACCGTCATGAGCCGCGTGCGCGATTTCCCGGTCCGCGGCAGCAGCCTTGATCTCGTCACGGTGCCGTGGCTGGGCACGGCGCTCGGCTATGCCAATTTCGTGATCGGCCAGACCGGCCTGAAAGAGCGGCGTTATCCGCTGGAAACCGGGATCACCTGCGGTGTCGAGGAGCGTGTGACGCTGCATGTCGCCGAGGGGCTGGGGGCCGTGCACGCCTTGCCGCAGCCCGTGCGCATCGACCGCGCCGGCGTCACGTTTGAGCTTTCGCAGTCGATCAGCGGCACCGACCTCACCGGCACGCTGCGCTATCTGCTGAAGACGCCTGAGTTCTCGCCGGCCGCCTATCTGGAGTTGAAGGCCGTTCTGCAGGAGATCGAAGCGGCCAGCCGTGCGCGCCCGCTTTTCAAGGCGTTCCCGCAGACAGCGCCGGATCTGGAGGTGCTGAGCGACGTGACCGACACGACGGTCGAAACGCCCCACGTCTGGACGACCACGCGCACGTGGTCGAAACGGATCTTGACCTATGCCGGCAAGAAGAATGCTTCCGAACTGAAGATGACTTTCAATCCGGTCTGGCAGACAGTGGAGGTGGTCGCCGCGACCGTCTCGAACCTGAACGGCACCGTCCACCGTTTGAGCCCGCACGAGATCAATGTCATGGATGCGGCCTGGGCCGGGGCGGCGCCGCGTTATCCCGCCGGCAAAACGCTGGTCGCGAATCTGCCCGGCGTCGAGACGGGCAGTGTCATTACCGTGACCACGCGTTTCACCCAGACCAACGCCTGCTTCTACAGCCACACGCACTGCTTCGGCGGCGTCGAGCCGGTGCAAAGCGAGACGTATCGGCTGCGTTTCCCGAAGACGTTGCGGCCTGCCACGCAAACGTTCCATGCGGAGGCGTTGACGTTCCGGGCGGAGACCAACGAGACGCACATGACCCTCGCTTGGCAGGCGTCGGCGCAGCCCGCGATGCGTTCGGAAGAACTGTTGCCGCCGTGGCACTTTTTCAAGCCCACGGTCTATGTCTCTTTCGGCGACTGGGAGGATCACGCGCGCCGGTTGCGGCGTGCGCTGGAGCGTGCGGGGAGGGATGATCGTGCCGCGCGCCGTCATGCGAAGGAGCTGGTCAAGGGCCTCCGCGAGCCGCGCGCCCGCCTGCTGGCGATCCGCGACGAGGTGCTGCGCACGATCCGGCCCGCCGGGCCATCTTTCCTCGATCTGCCGCTGGAGTCGCTCTCCTCGCCCGACCGCACGCTGGCCGATCAATACGGGCATCCCGCCGATCGGGCGCTGTTGCTGGCCGCCATGCTGGATGCGGTCGGATTCGATCCCGAGATCCTGCTGGCCAGCCAGGATACGACGCGCCATGCGCCGTACGCGGCGCCGTCGCGTGACGTGCCGCAGGTGCGCTACTATCATCACCCGGTGGTGGCTGTGACCTGTCAGGGCCGGCGCCTGATCCTCAACGAAGGTGATCAGTATGACGAGCTGGGCGCCTCGGGATTGGACGGTGCGCCGGCGTTGACGCTGAAAGGCCGCGTGCAGACGATCGAACTCGCGCCTGACTTGAAGAGCCGCCGCCGCGACGCATGGACGATTGAGCTGGACGCCCAGGGATGTGCGCGGATCACGGTCACGAACTGGTTTTACGGTACGCAGGCAGGGCCGTTCCGCAAGCGCTACCGCGAGATGTTGCCCGAAGATTTCCGGCGCCATCATATGGAGTGTGTCGGTGCGCTGGCCAAATCGGCAGAACCGGCTTCCGATCTGATCGTTGACACCGAGGCTTATCCCGGTTTCATGACCTTCACGGCGACCGCGCGCGACTACGCCACGGTGGAGAAGGGCGTGTTGACGCTGCTGATCCCGGAGGTGGCGGGAGCGGTCTTCCCATTGCGGGCCGACACGCGCGATCAGCCGCTGTATATCGGGGTGAACGACGATTCTGAACTGCTCTGCCGGATCGTGCTGCCGGAGGGCTTCACACGGTTGCCGGTCGTGCCGGAGCCGATGCGGTGGGCGTTGCCCAGCGGGCTCGGCACGCTGGACTACGCGGTGCAGACCGGGGCGCGGGAGGACGGGCGTCTGGTGGTGACGGTCACACGCGCGATCCAGCGGCGCAGCGGCGGCGTCGAGCCGCACCTGTATCCGGCCCTGCTGGAGTGCAACCGCCGTATGACGCATCCTGCCGTGCGCACACTGGTCGCTGAACGGGGTCAGCCGATTAGAAACAAGACAGGCGAAGAGTGATGGCCTTTCAACAAAAGCGCGTCGCGGCCAAGAAAGCTCCGAAGGCCGCGCGGAAAAGGGATCGTCGTTGAAGCGATACATCTTTAAACGACTGCTGGAAATGATTCCGACCACCTTCGGCGTGCTGGTCCTGACCTTTGTGCTGTTTCACGTCGTGGGGGGATCGCCGGCCGAGGTGGTGCTCGGCAAGAATGCGTCATCCGAGGCGTTGGCCGCGTTTGATGCGCGGTATGGGTATGACCTGCCGCTGTTGATCGGCCGCTGGTCTCGGATCAGGGCGCTGGGCGACGTGCCGCGCGAATCACTCGCGCGCCGGCCGGAATCGGGGCTGCTGCGGCTGCCGCTGACGTACGCGTTGCCGGCCGGCCTCTACCGCGTGAATGTCGGCCGCGTGCTGCTCGGCCTGCGCGAAAGCGCGACCGGTGCCGCCGATGAGGCGCTGGTTGACGGGCCTGCGCCGCTGACGTTCGCCGTGCGCGAGGGGTGGACGGCGGTGACGCTCGACGTTGAGGGCGTGACCGCGCCGCGCGTACGCATCGAGAAGGGCAATCGCGGCCTGTTCGATTCCCAATTCGCACATTATCTGACTTCCTTGGCACGCGGCGACCTCGGTTTGTCGATTGAACACCGTCTGCCGGTGGCGCAGGTGCTGCGCGAGGGTGTGGGCCCTTCGCTGGCGTTGACGATCCCGATCCTGGTGGGCGGCACGGTGGTTGGCGTGATGCTGGCGCTGCTCTGCGCGGCCTGGCGCGGCGGCGTGACCGACCGCGCGGTGCTGATCCTTTCGACGGTACTGATGAGCGTCAACTATGTGGTCTGGGTCTTGGCCGGGCAATTTCTGCTGGCCTTCAAGGCACGGCTCTTCCCCATCTGGGGTTTCGAGTCGGCGGCCTATCTGGTGTTGCCCGTCCTCATAGGTATTGTCAGCGGACTGGGGCGCGACGTGCGTTTTTACCGGGCCGCGATTCTCGACGAGGTCTTCAAGCCGTATGTGCGCACGGCGCAGGCCAAAGGCGTGAGCGGCGCGCGGATCATGATCCGGCACGTATTGCGCAACAGCCTGATCCCGATCGTGACCTATGTCAGTCTGTCGGTGCCGTTTCTGTTTACCGGCAGCCTGATGCTGGAAAGTTTTTTCGGCATACCGGGGCTGGGGAGCGTGAGCCTGAATGCGATTCATTCGTCCGACATGGCGGTGGTGCGCGCCGTCGTGATTCTGGGGGCGTTGCTCTACCAGGTCGTGAATGTGGTGACGGATGTCTGCTACGCATGGCTGGATCCGCGCGTGAGATTGGGATGACAACGGGCATGACGAAAAGTCCGAATATTCTGAGCCGTTTGTGGAAGCGATGGGACACGCGATTGTGTCTGATCGTGATTCTCGCATATGCGGCGGCCGCACTGTACGGTGAGGCCGTGTATCGGGCCGCGCGGTTCTCAGACCGCACGCCTGCCTACAATACGGTGCGCGAGCAGTCGCGTTACGTGCCGCCGGCTTTTGTGCGGCTCGCAGAGGTCCGTGCGCGCCCAGAGGGTGAGCCGCTCTATCTGCTGGGCAGCGACAATCTCGGACGCGACGTGTTGCAGCGTCTGGTGCAGGGCACACGCATCGCGTTTCATGTCGGCATCATCACCTCATTGATCGCGATTCCGCTAGGGGTGTTGCTGGGGTGTTTGGGCGGATATTTCGGTGGCCGTGTGGACAGCGTCGTGGTCTGGCTGTGCGCGACTGTTGCGTCGATGCCAGGTCTCCTGTTCATCCTGGCGATCGCGATGGTGGTCGGACAGGGATTGGCGGGGGTTTATCTCGGGATCGGCCTGACGACGTGGGTGAGCGTCTGCCGCAACGTGCGGGGAGAGGTCATCAAGTATCGTCATCGCGCCTACGTGCAGGCCGCGCAAGTGCTGGGATACGGGCATGCGCGCATCATGTTCCGCCATATCCTGCCGAATGTGATGCACATCATCCTGATCGCCTTTTCGGTGCGCTTTCCCGCGTCGGTGGCGACCGAGGTTTTTATCAGTTTTTTGGGTATCGGCGTGCAGGGCGAGCCGTCGTGGGGCATCATGATCAACAACGCGCGCCTGCGCCTCTGGCAGGGGGTGTGGTGGGAGATGACCTTCGTCACGCTGGCGATTTTCGGATTGGTTCTGGCCTTCAACCATGTGGCGGATGAACTACGCGATCTGCTCGACCCGGCCTTGCGGACGGAAGTCGTCTAGCAGCGCATGTTGGACATGCAAACCAGGGAGGAATGAGAGATGAGTCGGATACCTATGTGGGGCAGTGTGGCTGGATGCTGTGTGTTGGCCGGTTGCTTGACCGGACGTGTGCCTTCCAAGGCCGCGCTGACACAGGCGATCCAGCAACACATCGAAGCGGGAGAGGTCGCCGGCGCAGTAGCGTGCGTTGTGGACGCCGAGCGCGAGCTTCAGGCGGTGACCGTCGGCTTCGCGGATCGTGAGGCCGGGCGTCCGATGCGCATGGACACGTTGTTCTGGATTGCCTCGATGACCAAACCCGTCACGGCTTGCGCAGTCATGATGATGCATGATGAGGGCAAGCTTGAGCTGGACGCGCCGGTTTCCGCATATCTGCCCGAATTTGCAGGATTGAAGACTGCCGATGGCCGTCCGGCAGTCCCGACGTTGCGCCAGATGCTCACGCACACTTCGGGCATGGCGGAGCCGGCCGAGAGAGAACAGCTCGCGGCGCGGACGCTGGCGGCGTTGATGCCGCACATCGCCGCCAAACCGGCGTTGTTCGCACCGGGCGAACGCTGGCAGTACAGCCAGTCCGGAATCAATGCCTTGGGCCGTGTGGTGGAGGTGCTTTCCGGCATGCCGTTTGAACGGTTCTTGGCGGAACGGTTGTTCGAGCCGCTCGGGATGCAGGACACGACGTTTTATCCGAACGCGGCCCAGCGCGAACGGCTGGCCGCAGCGTACCGCCGGGCCGGCGATCATCTGGAACGCGCCGCGTTGCCAGCGGTCTATGACTGCGCGCGCGGCGACCAGCGTTTCCCCGCCCCGAACGGCGGGCTCTACTCAACCGCGCCGGATTACGCGCGCTTCTGCCAGATGCTCCTGAACCGCGGCACGTTTCGTGGCCGGCGCATCCTGTCGGCCGAGTCCGTCGCGGCGATGTCCAGCGTGCAGAGCGGCGATTTAAAGACTGGCTTTACCCCGGGTTGCGCCTGGGGATTGGGATGCTGCGTGGTGCGTGAGCCGCAAGGCGCGGCGGCCGTACTGTCGCCGGGCTCATTCGGACACGGCGGCGCTTATGGCACGCAGGCTTGGATCGATCCGGTTAAAGGACGGGCCTTCGTGTTGATGGTGCAGCGGGCGAACTTCCCGAACGCGGATAACTCGGGCCTGCGCGGTGACTTCCAGAAGGCTGCAGCAGATTGAGGCTCTGTCAGTCACGTGGGCCGGGGGTGAAGAGCACCGAGAAGGTGAGGGCCCCGGAGTCGGGGGCGGCCGCCTCGAAACCGACCATGACGCTGCCCGGGTTGGGTGAGTCCCATTCGTTGGCGGGACGGGCGGTCTCGTAGGTTTTCCAGACGGTGGCGGGATCGTGCAGCGTGCTGAGACGGAGGCGCTTGCCGGACTCGTTGAGTGTCAGGGTGCCGGTGCGTTCCGCCCCGGGCTTGGCACGGGTCACCATGCCCCAGCGCACGGTCACGCCGGGACGCAGCCCTTCAAGTGTGTCGGTCAACCGGTACGTGCCGTTTGCGAGCAACGTGCCGGTCCGAATCACTTTTGACGCATTCGTGTAAACGGGGGTGAGGTCGAGCACGGCTTCGGATGCAGGGCCTTCTTTGAATGATTGGACGCGCGCCTTGCCTTTGGCGAGCTGGAGCTGGCCGTCGATCACCAGCGTGTTGTGGCTGTGGTTGTTCAGGCGGAAGATGCGCCAGCGGTCGGAGGTCTGGGTGCTGCTCCAGAGGTTCATGCCGCGCGATTCGATGCCGTGGTAGCTCTCGGCGCCGAGGTCGTAGGCCCAACGGATGCCTTCGGCGTCGAGGACGAATGAGCCGGCATCCATGTGGCCGTGAGGCGCGGAGGGCGAACCGGCTTTCAGGCCGACGAACAGTGCGGTCTGGTTGTCCCAGGAGGAGCGCTGGATGGTGATGGGGACGGGGCCTTCGGAATGCCAGGTGAGCGGCGCGCGCGGCACGATGTCTTCCGGTACCGGCCGCAGCCAGAACAGCGTGAAGGCGAAGAGACGGTTGATGCCACGTTTCAGAGCGGCGGGGCGCGCCGCGCAGTAGCGCAGAAAGGCCTCTTTTTCAAAGTAGGCGAGCAGGTCGGGACGGTCGAAGCGGCGGGCAAACCACCAGGTTGCGCAATCAGTGTCGCGTCCCATGCCGCCGTCCGCATAGTTGAAGGTCATGCCGGAGGGGCCAGTCACAAGATCGGGATAGTCGGCGGTTGCCGTAAAGCCTGGCATGGCGGTCAGGCCAAAATCGGAGCCGAGTGCGCCTTCGAGCAGGGCGATGGCCAGCACGTTGAAGTCGGTGCCGTAAGACCAGTATCCCGGGCCCTCGGGGTAGCAGCCCTTAGGTTCAAAAGCATGCATGGAACGCGGCAGGTTCACGATGGCACGGTGCACGATCTGGGCGGCGAGATCTTCGTCACGCTCCTGCAGGGCCAGCGCCGCGGCCAGCATGCCGGCGTGGCAGACCTGACCCCAGTTGTTGCTGGCCTTGACCCAGCCGGTGTGTTTGAGCGAGGTGCGCAGCCCCTTTTCCATGAGGGCGGCGGCCAGGGCGTCGCGGGTGGCGGGATCGAGATCGTGATAGAGCCAGTCATAGCCGACGGCCAGAGCGAGGGACATTTCGGCCACGTCGAGAAAGTGCGAAGGATTCCAGTCGGCGAAGGAAGCGGCAGCCAACATCTCGGCGACGCAGCGGTCGCGGTGGGCGGGATTGCCGCCGAGACGGTAGGCCATGGCGAGGGTGGAGACGCGGTGCAGAACACGACGCGAGATGCCAAGCAAGCGACGCCCCTCCATCGTGCGCGTGTTGGGCGGCAGGGCGAGCATCTGGTCGGAATCGTGCAGCAGGCGGCCGAGCGCGGCACGCGCGAAGGCGTCGGTGGCGGCACTTGCCTTGATCGCGGCGAAACCGGCGGCATCGGCGAACAGGCGCGGGTGATCTGGCGGGGCCTGGCGCAGCGCGGCGGCGATGGCCTCAGGTGTCGGTTCGGCCGGGCGTTGCGCGAACGCTGAACCGGTACAGAGCAGGAGGGCGAAGGCCAGCCCGAGAGGGACGAAACGCCGAACGACGAACGCGGAACATCGAGCGCGGCAGGTCTGGGGGGGAACGATCATACGCATGTGAACTTGCACTCCTTTGGATGTGATGGGTGCCAGATGTCCGGCACCCGACGTGTAACCTGTAACGTGTAACCTGCAACAGACAGCCCGCACAACTAATCGTCCGCCTGTTTTTCCGACGGGTGGTCGAAGGCGGCCACCTCGCAGGGCATGCGGCGCGAGAGCAGGCCTTGGGCGAACCGCACGCCGTAAACCACATGCGTGGCCATGACGCCGAGCCAGGTCACCAGCCAAAGCAACGGCGAAAGCGAGGCCGAGGCGAGAAAGGTGAGGAGCCCGTAGCATGCGAGTGCGGAGAGGTAAGCGATGCGCAGCCACGGGTGGAGGCAGGCCAGGATGGCGCCGACGACAAGCCCCAGCACGAAGAGAGACGGGATCAGATAGCCGAGACGCAGTGAGGTGGCCGGAAAGCGCTTGGCGAAGTGGCCGCGGTGCAGGGCGTAGCGTCCGATCTGGCGCAGATGCGGCCCCAATAGCGGCCGGCGGTGGTGGAAGACCTGCACCCAGGGGTCGTAGACGATGCGTCGCTTCTGCCCGAGCACGATATCGGCGCAGAGGATGGTGTCCTCTCCCGGCCAGAAATCGGTGCGGTAACCGCCGATGGCGCGCAGCACGTCGGTGCGGACGAACAGGTTGCAGCTCGGGAAGTCATCGACGCTGGATCGCACGCGATCCCCGACATAGCGGTAGCGGTAGTTGCCGGAGACGAGCAGGTTGGCGAAGACACGCCCGCCGGCCTGGCCGAGAAAAGGGTCGCCGGGCGGGGTGACGCCGGGGCCGCCGACGCCGCCGACGTCCGGCAGCGTGAAGTATTTGACCGCCTGGGCGAGCCAAGCCGGAACCGGATAGGCATCATCATCGAGAAAGGCAACCACCTCGCCGCGCGCCTGCCGGATACCGGCGTTGCGCTTCTCGGCCGGACGTGTCTTGCCGGTGGGGATCACGTGAAGCGGGAAGGGGAAGGGGCCGAGATCGCAAGGCGCATCGGGCAGAACCAGGACTTCAAAGTGGGGATAGGTCTGGAGCGCGAGCGCCGCAAGGCATTCGGAGAGGTAGGGGCTGGGGCCGGGGCAGGCGATCACCACCGAGACCAGCAGGGGCTTCTCGGGCGCGGGCGCGACCTCGACACTGCGGTAGTAACGCAGGATGCGCAGGCGGTAAAAGATCGCCAACGTATCGGTCATGACCTGCTTGACGTTGATCCAGGAGAGACAGCCGACCTTCTCGCCGAAGTGCATCTCGACAGGCGCTTCGGCCACCGTGTAGCCTTGGGCGTGGGCGATCGAGAGCACCTCCAGGTCGAAGGCGAAGGTCTTGACGAGCATGCGGTCAAAGGCCCAGGAAAGCGCTTCGCGTGTAAAGAGTTTCATGCCGGTCTGCGTGTCGGAGACCGGCAGTCCGACCAGCAGGCGCACCAGCGTGTAGTAGACTGCGCTGGCGAGACGCCGGTGCCAAGGGTAGTCGATCACCGAGTCCGGATGGCGTTTCGAGCCGATCACGATGGCGGCCCGCCGGTCGGCCATGATGTCGAAAAAGGCGGGTACGCGGGTCGGCGCAAGGTCGAGGTCGGCATCGAGCAGCAGGATGTGCGAGCCGCGCGAGGCGGCGAAGCCGGACTTGAGTGCGTTGCCCTTGCCGGCGTTGACCTGCACGAAGACCGGGCGGACGTGGTTCGGGTCACGTTCGGCGGCGCGGCGGATGGCGGCCGCGGTGCCGTCGCGGCTCCCGTCATCGACCGGCAGCACCTCGAAGGGAATGTGCCCTTCCAAGAGGCGGCAGACCGTTTCGATGTTGCGCTCGATGACCGTCTCCAGCCCGTACGCGGGCATGATCACGCTTAGTGAACCGGAAGCGCCCAGACAGGCCTGTGCGGCAGACCAAAGATTTTTCGTGTTTGGGGTGGTCATTCTCGATGAGTTAGGTAAAATGGATTTCTACTTTTTTCAAGGGTTTTCGTCTGGTCAATCCGGTTCCGTTGCCAAATCAGATCACATGATATGCGAGCTTGGAGTGTAAACCAAACGAAAAATGAAGCAACCGTTTTCAACCTTTCAGGGAGCAGGGCCGATGCGTCGAATGGGCCACACGATATTGCTGATGATGTTTGGCGCCTGGCTGGCCGGCTGCGGCGGCACGGAGATCGCTGACGCCGAGCGGAATGAGCGGGGGTCGGCGCTCTACCGCAAGGCGATCGCGGCTGAACAGTCGGGGGACATCAAAGAGGCCGTGCGCCTTTTCAACAAGGTGCTGATCGAAGAGCCGCGCTCTTTTTCGGCACACTTCCAGCTCGCGACGCTGCTACAGGATCACGAGGAGGACTACTTCGGCGCGATCTATCACTACAAGCAGTATCTGGCGTTGCGCCCGAAGTCGGAAAAAAGCGCGCTGGCGCAGGAACGCATCCGGATTGCCGAGCAGATGCTCGCCCCGCAAATCTTGAAGAAGGTCGGGGATTCGGTGCAGGGGTTGACACAGGCCCACCTGCTCAAGGAAAACGAGCGGCTGAATCTGGCCATCACCTCGCTGCAGGGCGAGAAGTCGGTGCTGCTTGAGGAGAAAGCCAAAGCCGACAAAGAGTTGGCCGCATTGCGCACGGACAATGAACGGTTGCGCGACTTGCTCAGGAAGATGCGTGTGGTTGAGGCTGACGGAGACGCAGACGGGACGACCTCAGCCCGCGATGCGGGGGCGGCCGCGCGTCAGACGACGGCCGAAATGCCCGTCCCGACAGATGCCAAAACGCTGCGCGCGCTGCGCGAAGAGGCTCAGGCGCTGGCCCGCGAAGGCGGCAAACCGCCGCCACCGGTGCGAAAGCCGGTTGTTGACATGCCGTCGACCGAATCGGTGCTCAAGAAAGTTGAGGAACGGCTCACCGGTGCTCCAGATCGTGAAGAACGGGCCCCCAAGCAGCAGCCTAAGCCGCCCGCGAAGCCGGGGGGCGAGGCTGCCGTTCAGGAAGGTGCTCCGGCCGATCTTTCCGCTTTATCGCTTTTCGGACGCGGGCAGAAAAAGGAAAAGAGCGCCGGAACGGGAGAAAATGTGCGGACTTATGTGGTCCAGCCAGGCGACACGCTGTTCCGTGTGGCCGAAAAGTATTACGGGGACGCGACCCAGTGGAAAAAGATCCGCGAGGCGAACCGTACCCGCATTGATCCGGACGGGCGTATCCGTGCGGGACAGATCATTGTGGTGCCGTAGGGGGCGGAACGATCCATGGCGTCGAAATCAGGCAAGCGGATCCTGAAGCCCGGGGCCTCCAGCGTGTTTGTGGGCGGCCGGCCGGACCGCCCGGCGATCGGCTGGCGTCTGGACGTGCGCGAGGAGGGCGGGAAGACCCAAACCTTCCGCAAGCGGCACCGCCCCGGTGCGGAGCGGGGCCGGCTGAAGCTCTTTCACTACATTTCGGCAGGCGGCCTGCGGCAGTTGCGGCGGACCACGGCGGACGATATCGCGGAACGCCGTCAGCGCGCCTTTCTGGTGTTCCTTGGGGTGATGGTGTTGGTGTGGCTGGTGTTCTATATCCTGCCCAGCGCGTGAGGAGGAACGAGATGAGGGTGAAACAGTGGGTGACGTGCGCGGTTGGATGCGGCGCGCTCTTGGGAACCGGATGCACCGGGCCGATGGTGGACGGGACGATTTTTCAACCCCAACCGCGGCGTGATCCGGATTTGGCGCGGATCGCGGCTGACAACCAGCAGATGAGCGTGGAGTTTCAGCGGCTTTCGGAACAGCTTACGGTGCTGAACCGTAACCAGGAACTGCTGGAGGCGCGCCTGGCACGATTGGAGGCGCAGAGTGTGGCCTCGCCCCGGCAGTCCGACGAGATCGCCGCGCTGCGGCGCGACATGCAGCTTCTGCGGGTCGAACGCGACTCGCTGCGCAACGAGATCACCAGTGATCTGGCGGCGCGTATCGAGGCGATCGCCGCCCGTCAGCAGGCCGAGTTGAACGCCGCGCGTACGGCGGCTGCCGCGAAGTCAACCTCAGCCGCTGCTGCGGCTACGGAACCGGCCCGTGGGTCAGGCTATGAACACAAGGTCGAGCGCGGGCAGACCCTGTCTGAGATCGCCCGCGGATACGGCAAGAGCGTCGAGTCGATCATGAAGGCCAACAAGATCACCAATCCCTCGCATATCCGCGTCGGACAGATCCTGTTCATTCCGGATTAAGGAGTATGTCTATGGGTTTCCCTGATGTCCGCCTGCGCCGTCTGCGGCGTACGCCGTCGATCCGGCGTTTGTTCGATATGCCGCCCCCGTCGCCCGCCAAGTTCGTCTGGCCGCTTTTTGTGGTTGAGGGTGAGAACCGGTGCGAACCGATCACCTCGATGCCGGGGCAGAACCGCATGAGTGTGGATGAGTTGTTGCGCGCGTTGGAGCCGGTCGCTGCGCAGGGGATCGGGGGCGTGCTGCTGTTCGGGCAGACCGAGGGGGCCAAGGACGCGGGCGGGAGCGGAGCCTTTGACGAGCGGGGTGTCGTCCAGCGCGCCGTGCCGGCCGTCAAGCGCGCCTTTCCGGATCTGGTGGTGATGACCGATGTCTGTCTGTGCGCCTACACCGAGCACGGCCATTGCGGCCCGCTCGACCGGCAGGGGCAGGTGGACAACGACGCCGCCAACGGGCTGCTTGCCCGCGTGGCGGTGTCGCACGCCGCCGCGGGGGCGGACGTGGTGGCGCCGAGCGCCATGATGGACGGACAGGTGCAAGTCGTTCGTGAGGCGCTGACGGAGAACGGATTTGAGCAGACGCTGCTGATGGCCTATTCCACCAAATTCGCCTCGTCGCTCTACGGGCCGTTCCGCGACGCGGAAAACTCGGCGCCTTCATCCGGTGACCGCAGGGGCTATCAGGCCTCCTACGGCAATCCACGTGCCGCGCTGCGCGAGTCGGAATTCGACGAACAGGAGGGGGCCGACATCCTGATGGTCAAGCCGTCGCTCTTTTACCTGGACGTGCTGGCCGAGGTGCGCCGCCGTACGGATCTGCCTGTGGCCGCGTATAACGTCAGCGGCGAATACAGCATGATCCATGCGACCGCCGAGCGCGGCTGGGGCGACCTGCATGCCATGGCCCGCGAGTCGCTGGCCGCGCTCGACCGCGCGGGAGCCGATCTGCTGCTTTCCTACTGGGCGCCGTTCTACCGCGAAATTTTCGCTGATGGAGAGGGGTGTCGCGCCGCGTGCCGATTTCACAGCGTGCCGGAATAAAGCATCCGGTCTCTTTCCGCCTGAACGAACTTCTCGCGGTCGATCAGTTGCCTTTTCGCGCGGCGTTCCGCCAGCACGCGCATGGGGTCGTCGCCCAGCGCGTCGGCCAATGCCTCGGGCGAACGCCGCTGCGGGGCTTCGATCTCGCCGTTCAATTCCGCTTCGGCACAGAACGGGAAAATCAGCGCGGCCTCAGGGCAGAGCCGCGAGCAGGCGGGGCAGCCCGTCTTGCAGTTGAGCGGTGATGTGACGCGCACGCGTTCGGCTGTGGCGTTGCGGGGTTCGCGTGAGTAGACGGAAAAGAGGCAGTAATCGTGGCAGGTGCCGCAACCGCTGCACCGCGTGCGGTCGATGACCGGGTACCACGGCACCCCATATTCGCGCTTGAGCGCTTCACGGTCGAACGGCAATGCGAGCCACGCGATGTTCAAATCGTCGCAGGCCACACCGCCGAACGTCAACAGCGCCCGCACCGCACGCGGTCGCGCCGCCGCCACCACAAACGAGGTTTCACCCGCGAAACAGGCGGCCATCACGCCGTCCTCCGGATGCAGCGCATGTTCCGCCAGATCGTCGAGTCGGATGACGCTGCTGTCACTCACGTTACAGTGCGCGGCCAGCACGGCGACACCGTCCACCAGCAGACGGTCACGCGCGCCTAAAGTGGCGAGGATGGCTCTCGGCATGGTGATCCCTTTCCGGCCGCGTCTGGCGGCCTGCGTTTAGCGGATCTTGATCAGGATGACAAAGAGAAGCGGCGTCAGGAAGGCTTGGATCAGGACAAAGCGCATCAGAACCTGGGCGTTGCTCCAGTGCATGTTCTTACGGCAATGATCATGCAACGGGAACCTCACGCGATGCAACATCTTGATGAGCGTGTGCTGGCGCGACGCCGCTTCCGGAGAGAGGGTGCTCGTCGGACGCACATCGAAACCGATGCGGCGGAAGGTACGCAACAGGACGAGCTTAAAGAGCCCGGTGCCGCCGTTCACCAGCACGACCGGTGAGACCACCACGATCAGAAACGGATTGCCGGCCGCCAAAACGGCCACGCCGACCAGCATGCCCAGCAGGCGCGACCCGGCATCGCCCATCAGCACGCGGCTCGGCTCGGCATTATGCCACAGGTAACCGGCGAGCGAACCGGCCACGGTCGCCACCAGGATCGCCCAGCGCGCGCCGTACGGATTATGCGGGATCAGCAGATAGTTGGCGATCGGCCGGTAACCGACCACACCATACAGCAGACCTGCCAGCGCGAACAGGGAGAGTAACGTCAACGAACCCGCTAGGCCATCCACACCGTCCGAACAGTTCGTGGCGTTCATGGTGAACCAGAGCAGAAGCGCTGCCCCCGGCACGTAAAACATCAAAGGTATCTCAACTGCGTGCTTGAAGAATGGGAGCCAGACGTCAGAGCCATGTGCCATATAGAGACAAAAGGCTGCACCCAACGCCACCACCATGTCGAGCACACCTTTTTTTAGCTCACCCCACGGTAAATGGCTTCTGTCATCCAGGTAACCGAACAGCATGCTGAGATACAGGCACAACACGGTGCCGAATTCCCAGAGCCCCAGAGGCACAAAAAGCGCGATGACCGGTATCAGCAGCAACGCCATCAGCACGCCGGCGCCGGTCGGCTTGCCGGCCGACTTTTTGCCGCCGTCGGCGGCCAGTATTTTGCCGCGATCAGTGGGCAAGCGGTTCCACAGCCGCGGCAGGAAACTCCAGATCACAAGGCCGCCCGTCAAGGTGCCGGCCGCCAGCAGCATCAGGTGTGACGAGAGCAGGCGAAAAGGCCCCCACACTTCCGTCAAATAGGGTGCGATCCAGTACAGCATCGTCGTCTCCTCAGTTGGTCGACTGACGCAAGGTTTGAATCACACGCGAGATGGCCGCGGTGTGGGCCGGCGTTGTACCGCAACATCCACCGATGAGCGTCGCACCGGCTTCGACCAGTGCTTGAACCTTCGAGGCCATCTCTTCCGGTGATTCGCGGAAAACAGTTTCGCCGTTCACAAGTGTCGGCATGCCTGCGTTGGGCATCGCAATCAAAGGGACCTGTGAGACGGCGCGCAGGCGTCGGATGACCGTCACCATCGCATCCGGGCCGGTACCGCAGTTGGCGCCGATGATATGCGCGCCTGCGGCCAGCGCCTGCTCGGCAAACCGTTCGGGCGTCACGCCCATCATTGACGCGAAACCGCCGTCTGGCTGCGGCTCAAAGGTAAAGCTGGCCAGACAGGTCAGAGAGGTGGTCTCGCGTACCGCACGTACGGCCACGCAACACTCTTCAATCGCCATCATGGTCTCAACGATCACCGCATCAGCGCCGCCTTCTGCAAAGGCGCGCGCCTGCTCGGCGAAGGCCGCGTAGAACTGCTCTTCAGTCTCGTCGCCGTAAGGTTCCATGAAGAGACCGGTTGGCCCCATGCTCGCCATCACATACTGGCTGTCGCCCGCCACCTCGCGCGCCAGTGCCGCGCCCGCGCGGTTGATCTCCGCCGCCCGTTCGGCCAGCCCGTAATGCGCCAGTTTATAGCGGCTGCCGCCGAACGTGTTCGTCTCCACGATCTGGCTGCCGGCCGCACGGTACGCGGCATGCACCGCACGCACCTGATCCGGCCGTTCCAGACACCAGAGCTCCGGACACTCGCCGGGGCGCAACCCGCACGCCTGCAACTGCGTGCCCATGCCACCGTCTACCACCAAACATTCAGAAATCGCTCGTTGCTCAAGTCGCTGCATCATGACCCTTATCCTGCATCTTTTCGCCGCGCCAGACTTCAACCCGGCACATGCGCAGGGCCAAGGCGCCTGTAAAAACTTCCACATGGTAACACCTCGGAAGTGCGGGATAAAGTCGCAAAACAAAAAGGTGCCGCGCTTGCGCGCGGCACCTTCCAAAAGAGAGTGCCGGTCCGTCAGTTACTTGCCGAGCACAGCATCTTTGGCGGCTTTCGCCAGACGGAATTTGACGACCGTCTTCGCCGGGATCTTGATCGTTTCGCCCGTGGCGGGATTGCGTCCCTTGCGCGCGGGGCGCTTGACCTTGATCAACTTGCCCAAACCCGGGAGCATGATGCCCTTGGGATCCTTCGCGCCAGCGTAGGCGATTGAGAGCAGCGCATCATACATCGTACCGGCTTGCTTCTTGCTGATTTCACCAGCCTCGGCAAGGGCGGTCATGATTTCGCTTTTCGTCTTCGGCGTTGCCTTTTTAGCCATAAGTTTACTCCTTTTTTTGCAGGGAAACTAACCCCACAACAAGTTAAACCATAATCTTTTTTTCTGAATAAGCAATCCCAAAAACAAAAAAAGCCAAGAATAATCAGTGTTTTTGCCTTGCGTTGGATCTGTGACGCATGATGCGCTTCACGCACGCGGATGAAACCGGGCATGCGTCGCACGGGCCTGGCCGTCGTCGACATGCGTATAAATCTGCGTGGTGGCGATGTCGGCATGGCCGAGCATCTCTTGAATGGCCCGGATTTGCGCGCCATGCGCCAGCAGGTGACTGGCAAAGCAGTGCCGCAAGACGTGGGGCGATACCGCGTGCGCGATGGCGGCTTCCGACGCGCGTTTGCGCAGCATCGCGAAGACGCCTTGGCGCGTGAAAGGAGCACTGCGCACCGTCAGATACAGTGCGCTCTGCGCCATATTGCCTCGTGCCAGCCGCGGACGCGCCTCGGCCAGATAACGGCGCAGCCACTCGCCCGCCACCGCACCTAAAGGGATCAGACGCTGCTTGTTGCCTTTCCCGATACACGAGACCACACCATCATCGAGCCGCACGTCACTGAGCCGCAGCGACACCACCTCGGACACACGCAGCCCGCACGCATAAAAAAGTTCGAGCATGCTGCGGTCGCGTACGACCAGCGGTGCGTCACCATCGATCGATGCCAGTAGAGACGCGATCTCCTGTTCGCTCAGGGTACGGGGGAGCACGCGCCCTTTCGATGGCGCAGCCATCAGGGCGGCGACATCGGTCGGGATCACACCTTCGCTGGCAAGAAAGGTCAGCAACACTTTGATGGCGATCAGACGACGCGCGCGCGTCGTCGCGCGAAACCCCAGCTTCCGTTGTTTCTCCAGAAAAACGGCGATGTGTTGTCGCGTCACATCGGCGAATGTCGTGGCCGCCCCGCTCTCCTCCAGAAACGTGACGAAGGCCGCCAAATCCGCGGCATACGCGGACCGCGTGTTTTCGGAGAGCCCGCGCTCATACGCGATGTGGTCTAAGAATTGTTCAACCTGCGCGCGCATGTCACACCCGCATCAACGGGCAGGCGCGGGGGCGATGGCCTTGATGTCGTTCGCATCGTACCCGGCTTCGGCAATCGCGATCTCGATGTTCTTGTGAGCGACCACCATCGAGTCGTACCGCACCTTGACCGTACGTCCGTCGATGTCAAACACCAATTTTTCGTGGTCGATGCCACCAAGCTGCGACAAGGCCGAGCGGACTTTCTGCACATCCGCTTCGCTGGCCATCGCCGGCACCCGGACCTCCATCTCGCGAACGTCCGACACGCGGCAGCCCGCCGCAAGGCCCAACATCATCGCCAACAAGACAAAGACATGTTTCATGCGGCGATAATACGAAACCCGCGTGACACCCGCAAACGTAAACTGTGGTGATGGCCTCACTTCTGTTCGGCTTCCAGCTTGAAGAAACGCTTGTCGCGTTCCGGCGTGGCCTGAGGAAGCCGCACCTCAAAGAACCAGGTTGAGGCGTCCAGGGTGTTGGTGAGCGCCACGGGATCCAGGTGGATGCCCGTGGCGGCGTCGATCCAGTTGATCGGTGCGGTGAGTGAGTCCGCGACTTTGAGGCGGTAGCGCACGTCGTCAAAGCTGCCGTTGAGGCGGGTGTAGCCCAGCCAGAGCGCGTTGTCCTGGGCGTGGATGGAGAGGCGGGCGCGGGCGATTCTCTGCTCATCGGTCAGACCGTCATAGCGGCTCATGCCGAAGGCGTACAGCGCGAAGTTGCTCATGCCGGCATAACCTGAAGGCGCATCGGGGGCGGCTGTCCCGTCGCCCAGAATCTGCTGCTCCAGATAGTTGGCAAGCTGCCACTGCTCGTAGCCGGTCGGCTGGTAGGCGGGTGCGGCAAGCGGACGGAAGCGCGCGGTCAGGATGATCGGCGTGTCGCCGACGAAAAGGCTGGGGGAGGGGTTCATCACGGCGGTGCCGGCCCAGCCGTCAAAGGCGTAACCGTCATCGGGCACGGCCTGGACGGTGACCGGCAGGCTGCGGAAAAAGGTTCCGCTCCAAGCGGCGCGCGTCGTGACGCCTTCGGTGTCGGTTGTGATGGGGATCCCGTTGACGATGAAACGGCCGCCGGTGCCAGCGGGATCGAGGTTTTTCACCGTGAGGGTACCGGTTCCGCCCAGCCCGAAGTGGGCGTCGAGATGCTGCCAGGAGACCGCGTGGCGCGTGGCGGTGTAGGCGATCAGCACATGGGTCACGGCGGTACGCCACTGCGCCTGCGTGAAGGCGCGGCCCCAGCGATTGAAGTGGCGTTCGATCTCAGGCGCGATCGCGTCGGCGGCTTCGGTGATGATCGCGGCCATGCGCTCGGGGCGGAAGGTGGTGTTGAGAAGGTTGGCGTAGCGGGTCACGAAGTAGTTGCGGAACTCCCAGTTCGCCCAAAGCTGGTTGATCAGGAAACCGGGTTCGCTGCCGCCGGTCATCTTGCTGGATGAGAGATAGGTGAACATGTTGAAGTCCGCGCCCTTCTCACCGGCAACGTCGAGATCGTAGAGCATCCAGCGCCAGCGGGTGTCGCCGAACGCGCCGCAGGTGGCGGTCTGGTTGGTGTGCGCCCGCCAGAAGTCGCAGTTGTTGATCGGCCAGTCGGTGTTGGCGAAGAAGGTTTCGGCGATGATATAATCGGCATGGTTGGTGACGTCGATACCGGTGATCACAATGCCGAGCGCGTTGGTGAACACGGCGGCCGTCTGCACGCGTTGGTAATTGACGGTGCCTGAGAGCGGGTTGTCCTTGATCCAATCGATCAGGTCCTCATACTCCTCGTCGCTGTTTTTGTCGCCGTCGATGCGCGTGATCTGGACCTTATCCGTATTGTCCTCGTCTTCCTCATGCATCAACATGTCCACGTTGTCAGGATCCAGTCCATAGCGTGTGGCGAGGTAATGCTTGTCAAAGCTCTCGCGCAGGTTGTGGATGCCCCAATATTCGCCGTTGATGTAGGCGGTGACCGGACGGTAGGCCATGACCGAGGTGTTGAGTCCTTTGACGATACGATGGAAGACCGCGTCTTTAAGCATCGTGGCGATGCCGCCGGACATCGGCCCGTACCAGTCGTTGCCGCTGTTGCGCAGCAGGAAACGCTTGTAGCGTGTGGCGCTCTCGTCCGGGAAGAGCGGGTGGTTGATGTAGTCGGTGCCGTATTCGCCGAGGCGGGCCATGAGATAAAGCGTCTTCTGCGGGATCGCGCGCGTGCCGCCGCCGTGCATGGCCATGCCGAGCGCCAGCGAGAAGGCGGCGGTGTTCTGAGCGGGCTCAAAAAATTCTGCCTGAACCGGGCGTTCCCACGTTTGGTTATCATTGTCCTGATGGTAGTTCGCGTAGGGTTTTCCCCATTTGTTGTCGCCATAACCTTCCGGTGAGTCGGCGTAGCACTTGCCCGGCACATAGATGCCCGATGTGAAGCCGAACAGATTGTCTGCGTCGGCCGTGATCGACACTGCGGGCAGGGTGCGGGACGTAAAGGAGGGGCCGATGAAATAGGTGCCGCGCGTCTCGGGAGAACACTGTGAGCCTTGGACGGCGATCGCGCGGAGCATCACCGCCCTGGGCACGCCATCCACTGGCGGCAGCCAGGCGGCACCGGGCACCCGCGCGCCGATCTCGACCGGATTGGTGCGCAGCCATGCGAGGCCGGAGGTGGCCGGCTCGGCGGCATTCAGCGTGACGGGGTTGCCGCTAAACACGAATGTGGTGCTCTCTCTGGGATCGCTGCCGTCCAGCGTGTAGTAAACGTTGTAACCGGGAGTAGCTGTGTTCAGCACGACAGTCTGGTTTCCGGCGTAAAAGCCGGGCGCGACCGAAAAGGTCGGTTTCTGGTCGTGGAGCGTGACCGCGTATTTCTGCGCGTATGTCGCGTTGGGCAGGCCGGGTGTCGGACGGTCGTAGACTTTGTAGATGCCGGTCACGCCATCGGTGGCGAGCCCGCATGATTTGTTCTCGCCGGGTTCTGAGGAGGGAGCGTCGAATCTATGGATGCGCGTCAACGTGTTGTCGAAAAGGTGGACGTGCTCGTCGCCTGTCTTGGAGAGTCCGAACTGGCCGTGAACGACCGGCACCTGTTCCTGGACAAGCGCGGTGACGGTCATGTCCATGATGAGATCAACACTGCCCGCTGCGGCTTGGTGGACCTCGACGGCCAGCACGTTGTTGCCGGCCACGAGGCCGGAGGCCGAGATCAGGAAGTTGGTCCAGAGCGTCGAGGGCACGCTCATCGTGGCGAGCGTGGAATGGGAGATGGCGCCGTCCGGCATGTAGACACGTTTCTGCTCCGTGCCGTTCAGATAGAGAACCATGCCGTCGTTGATCCGCGCGCGAACGACGAGGCCGGTCACAACGGACGGGTTCACGATCTTAAAGGTCTTGCGGAAATAAGCGGTCGGGTAACGGTTGGCAGGGTTGGAACCGTACGGCAGGATTGTCGCACAATCCATGTTGAGCGTCGCATCATTATAGCCCAAAGGAGCGATGCCACTCGGCCAAGAAGCATCATTGAAGGTGGTATCCTTCCAGGTCGAGGCCGGCGCACTGGCCGGGGCACTGTAACGCCAGACGGTGTTGGCGGGGATCGCCTCGATGTCCGGGGCACCGGTCCAGGCGGTGTATTCGGGCAGATCCGTGTTGGCGAAGACCACGAGGAAACCGCCAGGCGGGATGGTATAGTTGGGCAACCGCACACCTTTGGCCTCCTCATACGGGTTGGCATCGCCCAGCCCGTAGTTCAGGACATTCACGGCGGATGGACCCGTGTTGTACAGCTCGATCCAGTCCGAGGAGGTGTCGCCGTTCTCGTCAGGCACCGTCGAGTTGTCGTAGCAGACCTCGTTGATGACGAGGGTCCCGCGGGTGCCCATACACATGGCGAACGCCAGGACAGTCAATCCCCAAAGGCGGATGTGATGGCAGGTGTTTGAGGTCGGTGTGTTCATGGCGTTCTCCGTTCAGCGTTCTGAGTTCTGAGTTCAGCGTTCTTCTTTTCCTTCGGCAGCGCTCCGCCGCTCACGGTCTCCAGGCACTGCTGCATAAACAGGCACTCGCGTTCAGCCTTGAGGCAGACACGTCGAAAGGCCAGCAGTTCCTCGTGCGCGGCGAGCACCTCTTCGCGTTTGATGGTCGGTTCCTGCGCCAGGCTTTCGATACGGGTGTGCATTGTGTCGTACAGCCGCTCACTTTCGCTATTCAGGCGTGCCCATTCGGCCTGAGCCGCCCGGTAGTCTTCCAGCACGCCGCCGACCTCCACTCGGACGCGTTCGTATTGACCGTGAACGCGCGCCTCGGCGGCGGCCAGTTGCGTACGCGTCAGACGGATATCATCGCCCAGCCAGTTGAAGACCGGCAGCGACATGGCGATCCGTATCTGCCATTCGGTCTCGTCGCGCGTCGTGTGGTCCCGTCCGGTGAAGTGTTCCTCGTAGGAGTAGATGTCGCCGTGCGTGTCTTCGAAGGAGCCTTCGACATACTCAAGCCAGGGGATCTGTCCGGCGCGCGCGGCACGCACCGCATGCTCTGCGGCCTCCTTCTCCCGTTCCAGCCGCGCCAGATCGGGACGCCGCATGAAAGCGAGGTCGGTGAGCACGGCGGCATCCAGAGAGGCGGCTGCGGGCGTTTGATCCGCCGTGCGCGGCTTCAGGCGGAACCCCTCGACCGGCACACCGGCAAGCACGGCGATGCGCCGCACGAGCTGTTGCCGCGCCATCCGTTTGCCGAAAATTTCGGAACGCTGCGCTGCCAGTTTCGTCTCGGCGCGGATCAGGTCGAGCGGACTGGTCACGCCCGCCTCGGACTGTTCGCGGCGCAGGTCGCGCAGTTTCTCGCGGATTGCGGCCATCCGCTCCAGCAGCTCGATCTCTTCGCGTAGCAGGTCCGCCTCCAGGCAGAGCGTCTTGACTTCGCAAAAGACCGCGTAGGCTTCCTCCTCGGACTCTTTTTCCAGTGCGCGTGCTGCGGCTTCACCGCGTTTGCGAAGCCAGCGGTTCACAAAGGGATTGGCGGTGTAGAGACGCAGCCCGATCTGGTTCGCGTCGAAGGAGCGGTCATCCCATTCGCGGTAACGCTTGAACGGCCGATGCGGCGTGTCCACTTCCTCGGGAAAGGTCCGCATGCCGCTACGTCCCGGCGTGTCGTTGTCTTGATCGCTCCAGCCGTGTCCCAGGCGGAGCCGAGGATTACGCCAGCCGGTATCCACCGCCGTTTTGCTGCGCTCCGCCTGCGCGTCCAGCAGCAGGGCGCGGGCTTCGCCGCAGTTGGCCGCCGCCATGCGGGCCAGGGTATCCCAGTCATAGCCCTCGGCCGGCGGCTCGGACGGTGTCGGGGCGGGCACCGGCGAGTCCGTCTGCAATCCGGGCTCGGACGGAGCTCCGTCCGGCTCATCAATCGTGGAACAGCCAGCCGCGGCCAGAACGATCAGCCCGGCCGCGCAGCATGTGGCAGTGCGCCATACTCGCCTCATCACCATGGTGTTCCCGTCTCTACCTTGAGCGTTGAAAGTTGAGCGTTGTCTTCCGCGTCCATTCGCATTGCAGCCGTGGATCCCTTTCGGCCTGATGACCGCTCAGCGTGTCTCTACAACGCTACCGCCTGGCCGCCAGAAAAAAAACCACTAGCATCCCATAGGCCGCGCAATCAGCCCTTACCCATGCGTATTTG
>DAOTKE010000005.1:0-53828 GCA_035449085.1 Kiritimatiellia bacterium
GCTCAAAACTGATCATGCCGCCAAAGCCTGACATTTGGCGAACGGCCAGCGCATGTTGCGGATGGCTCTCGAGCCCTGGGTAATACACACGCTCAACAGCCGGATGCGCCGCGAGCAATCGCGCCAAGCTCAGCGCGCTGCCCGTATGCTCGCGCATGCGCACGGCCAGCGTTTTCAGGCCGCGCAAGACCAGCCAGGCATCCCACGGCCCCGGCACCGCGCCCGCCGCATTCTGGTAGAACTTGACGCGATCCCACACGTCCTGGTTACTGGTGACGACCGCCCCGCCGATCACATCGCTGTGACCGCCCAGATACTTCGTCGTGCTGTGGACCACAATGTCCGCACCGTATTCCAGCGGGTGCTGGAGGTACGGGCTGGCAAAGGTGTTGTCAACAACAAGCAGCGCGGAAGCGAGCTTCGCGACATCCGCGACGGCCGCGATGTCGACGAGTTTGAGCAGCGGGTTGGTCGGGGTTTCGACCCAGATCAGACGCGTTTCCGGCAACACGGCGGCGGCAAAAGAGGCCGGATCGGTGGAGTCGGCATAACTCACCTTCAGCCCCCAGGGGCGGAACACCCTTTCCAGCAACCGGTACGTCCCGCCGTACAGGTCGTCGCCGGCGATGATGTGGTCCCCGGGCCTGAGCAGACTCAAGACGGCTGTCGTTGCCGCGACACCTGACGCAAACGCCAATCCATGGCGACCGCCCTCAAGCGACGCCAACGCCTCTTCCAGCGCCTGGCGCGTCGGGTTTCCGGTACGCGAGTATTCGAATCCCTCCCGCGGATGGCCGATGGCATCCTGCTGGTAGGTCGATGTCTGATAGACAGGGACGGTAACGGCCCCCGTTCGGGGGTCGGGGGCCTGTCCGTCATGAATAGCACGTGTTTCAAAGCGCATAACTGCTTCTCCTTGTTCAATCGTAAAAAAAAAAGCCCCACAACCGCAGACCGGCTGTGGGCTCTTCATTCAGGTGCTGTCGCGCACATTATCTGAAACGGTCAAGCCCTTCATCCGGTGCTGCAGGACAACAGCACATCATGATCATGGAACCGTCTGTCCGGCGGGCCATCATGTTTTGTTCGCGCTGGTTGGTCTTGCTCATCCTAGACTCCTTGAATGCCTATCAGATCGATAGATATTGTGGATTATTTCATGATGACGGATCGTTGTCAAGACCGCACACAAAAGTGCTTGGCATTCGGCTCTCCCGCGAAGGCGCGAAGCAGGAGTGTTGGTGCGGGCGGTCGGCTGATACGTGTCAAGGCGGCAGCAATTCAAAATCTGGCGCTTCTCGCCGGCCGGGACGCTGTGCGGAAAACGGGATTCGGTCTTGTCGGGCGGTTGAGCGTTACCTCATTCCTCCCTGGGTACAGCGGTCCGCCGCCATTTCCACTCTTCCACCGCGCAGAAGACGCAGGGGACGATGAAGAGGGTGATGAGACTGACGGCCATGCCGCCGACCGAGGGGATGGCCATCGGTTGCATGACATCCGAGCCGCGCCCGGTTGCCCAGAAGATCGGCATCAGTCCGAAGACCGTGGTCGCGGTGGTCATCAGGCAGGGACGAATGCGCTTGAGTCCGGCATCGATGGTGGCGGCGCGGATCTCGTCGATGGACGCAAAGGCGCGCTCTTTGAAAGCGCCCTCCAGATAGGTGGCGATGATCACGCCGTCGTCGTCCACCACACCGAAGAGCACCAGAAAACCGACCCACACGGCGACGGACAGATTCACGCCCCAGAGGGCCAGCATCATGAAGCCTCCGCTGGCTGAGACCAGCACGCCGAAGAAGATCACGGGCGCGAACCACCAGCGGGTGAAACCGAGGAAGAGCATCACGAACATGATGGCCAGCGTGACCGGCACGAGAATCCGCATGCGGGCCATGGCCCGGACCTGATTCTCGAACTGCCCCGACCACTCCCAATAATAGCCTGCGGGCAGTTGCAGCCGTCCATCCTTCAGCGCCTGACGGAGATGCGCCTCCGCGTCGTTGACCACCGAGACCTCATCGCGGTCGCGGGTGTTCATGGTGACGTAGCCGACCAGCAGTCCGCGCTCGCCTTTGATCTCCTGCGGCCCCAGCACGGTCGTGATGGTGGCGAGCTGGGCCAGCGGCACCTGGGCCCCCGATGAGGAGGGGACATGGATCCGCTGGATCGCCTCGGCATCATCGCGGAAATCGCGGGCCAGGCGGATGCGGATGGGATAACGTTCGCGTCCCTCGACCGACTCCGAAAGGTTCATGCCGCCCAGCGCCATTTCGATGACATTCTGCACGTCGCGGATGTTGACGCCGTAACGCCCGATACGGTCACGGTCGATCTCGATCTGGAGGTAAGGCTTGCCGACAATGCGGTCCGCGACGATGTCGGTCGCACCGGGCACCTCGTGCAGGAGTTGTTCGATGCGTAGGCCAATACGTTCGATCTCGCGCAGATCGGAGCCGTAGATCTTGACGCCCATCATGGCGCGGAAACCGGTCTGCAGCATGATCAGCCGCGTCTGGATGGGCTGCAGAAACGTGGGCAACACACCCGGGATGGCGGTCTTTTCCTGAAGCTCGGTCAGGATCTCATGCTTGGTGATGCGCCGCGTCTCGGGCCAGATCCACGCCAGCGGCTTTTTGACGAGATCGGGCCAATCGGAGAAGAAACGTTTGACACCAACCGTCCGCCACGCGTTCTCGGGCTTGAGGATGACGATGCTTTCCATCATGCCGATCGGCGCGGGATCGAGCGCCGATTCGGCGCGCCCGACTTTGCCCACGACGGACTGGACTTCCGGCACGCTGGCGATGGCCCGGTCCTGCATGCTGTTGACTTCGACGGCCTGCGAAAGCGAACCCTGCGGCAGCAGCGAAGGCATGTAGAGGAACGAACCTTCGTCCAAAGGCGGGAAGAACTCCCGACCCAGACCGGGGAGGATGCGCTTTTCGCGCAGGACAGTCAGGCCGGCTGCGATCTCATCGGCTCGTTCCTGCGGGTCGGCCCGGCGCCAGCGGATGCGACTCTGCTCGCGTCCGTCTTGGTGCCGCAGGCGTTGCCAACGGAGGTGGCCGAACTCGACAAGCGGTCGCATGACAGCGGCGTCAGACGGCGCGTACATGAGTTTCTTGAGCTCGGGCGAAGCGGGTTCGCGCGCGAAGAGGTTGATGAGGCGCTCGACCGGATAGAGGGTTTTGCCAAGCCCCAACCAGACGCTCATTCCGGCAAAGAGCAGAAGGCACGGAAGAGCGAGAAAGGTCTTCTTGTGCGCGAGGATCCAGCCCAACGTCGGGACGTACCATCTGGCGATCAGGCGCGAGACGCGATTCTCCTCCAGCGGCTGGAAGCGCTCACGGGCCATGCGGAGCACGCAGAGGCCGACACCGACCCCTGCGGCACCGGAGATCAGCCAGCCTTCACCAGATCCCTTGGCAAGCCCCCAGACAAACGCGAGATGCGTGATCAGCGTCACGGACACGCCAATCACGACGGCCATCAGCGCGACAAGACCGTTACGCCACTTCACCGGACGGAAGAGCAGGTAACAGAGGAACGGCACCACCGTGACCGCGAGCACCACGGAAGAGCCGATGGCGAAGGTCTTGGTGAAGGCCAGAGGCCGGAAGAGTTTACCCTCCTGATCCGTGAGGAAGAAGACCGGAATGAACGACACAATGGTGTTCGAGACGGCGGCGATGATCGCGCCGCCGACCTCGGTCGCCCCCTCATAGACCAGTCCGAAGTGGCCTTTCGCAAGCTTCTCCTCTTCGGTCGCGGAAGCGATACGGCGGTAGATGTTTTCGGACATGATAATGCCCATGTCGGCCACATCGCCGATGGCGATGGCGAGTCCGGCCAGCGACATGATATTGCTGTCGATGCCGAAGAGGTACATCAGGATGAAGGTCAGCGCCACCGCCAGCGGCAGCGTCGCCATCACCGTTACCGTGGTGCGGAGATGGAGCAAGAAGAAAAGAATCACCAGACTCGCGAGCAGAACCTCTTCACGCAACGCCTCCTGAAGCGTGGCGATCGTTTCGTTGACGATTGTGGTGCGGTCGTAGAACGGGACGATGCTGACTTTGGAGGTCCGGCCGTCTGCGAGCTTCTTGGCGGGCAACCCGGCTTCCAACTGGGCGATTTTCGCCTGGAGGCGTTTCACCACCGCGCGCGGGTTCTCGCCGTAACGCATGAGCACGACGCCGCCGACCGTTTCCACGCCGCCTTTATCAAGCGAGCCGCGTCTAAAGTCGGGGCCCAATTGAACGGTCGCGACATGGCGCACGGTGATCGGCGTGCCGCCCTCCTGACGGATGACGATCCGTTCGAGATCCTCAAGGGTCTTGATGAACCCCACACCGCGAATGAAGGATTCGATGCCGTTGTTCTCGACCACCTTGGCGCCGACGTCGATGTTGCTCTTGCTGACGGCCTCGAAGACATCCATCAACGTGACGCGGTGTGCGCGGAGTTTGTCCGGGTGGAGGTCGATCTGGTACTGCTTGACGAAGCCGCCGATGCTCGCGACCTCGCTTACGCCCTCGACGGCGTTAAGCTGATAGCGGATGTACCAGTCCTGGATCGAGCGCAGTTCGGCCAGGTCGAACCCTTCACCTTCGACCGTGTACCAATAGATCTGGCCGAGCGCGGTCGCGTCGGGGCCGAGCACCGGCGTGACGCCGGCGGGCAGGCGCTGCTGGGCCACATTCATGCGTTCGAGCACGCGCGAGCGGGCCCAGTAATAATCGATCTCGTCCTTGAAGATGACGAAGACCATCGAAAAACCGAAACCCGACATCGAGCGGATCGTTTTCACGCCGGGTGTGCCGGTCAGACTTGTCGTGAGCGGGAACGTGACCTGATCGTCGACATCTTGCGGACTGCGACCGGGCCAGTCGGCATAGACGATGACCTGCTTGTCGCCGATATCCGGAATCGCGTCCACCGGCGTATTGACGATGGCGAAGTAGCCCGCCGCACACAGGGCGACGATGATGAGCGCCATCAGAAACGGGTTCTTCAGGCACCCGCGGATCAGAGCATTGACCATATCGGCGGACCTCCGTTAGTGCGTGTGCCGCGCGGGCGCAACGGGGGGTTCGGAAGCGGGGGGAGGGGCCGCATCGCCATCGTCTGGATGCGTTTCATCGTGCGCATGTGCGCACGAGCCGCCCATGAGCCCACCGGGATAGAACAGACTGGGATGGCCTGTCACTTGGAACTGGCTGTCGATCAGGAAGCCGCCGCGCGTCACCACGCGATCACCTTCTGCAAGGCCCTTGAGCACGAGAAAGAACTCGCCTGTACGAGGGCCTAGGACAACGTCGCGCGGCTCAAAGAGCCCCTGGCCTTTATCGACATAGACGATCCTTCGGGTGCCGCTGTCCAGCACCGCGCTGACCGGCACAGCCAATGGTGCTTTCCCCGCGGGGCCGGTCGGCGGCAGGGGCTTGAGTTTCATGTTGCAGACCGGACATGCACCGGGCCTGTCATAGCGCTTGGCGCCCTCGCACGCCATGGGGCAGGCATAGCGCACAACACCGGGCGTGCCCGTCTGTGCCGTGACAGGTGTTGCGCCGGGGATCTGCGCCAGCGGCATCTCGCACAACGGGCATGCGCCCGCGTTCTCCTTCAACACTTGCGGATGCATGGGGCAGGAGAACTTGCCCTCGACACCCGTGGCCGCCGCGGTACCGTCGGCCGTCAAGACCGACCGGATGACCGCGCTGACGAACATGCCGGGCTTGAGCGTGTGGTCGCTGTTTTCGATATGGACCGGCACCCGGATGGTGCGGGTCTCCTCGTTGACAATCGGTTGCACAAAGGTGACCCGGCCCTCAAAGGTCCTGCCGGGCAACGCCTCGGCGGTCAGGTCCACCCGCTGGCCGTACCGCACCCAGGCGAGGTCCACCTCGTAGATGTCCAGGTAGACCCAGACTGTGTCGAGGTTGGCGACGCGGTAGAGCGCGTCCCCGGCTTTAAAGGCGCTGTTCTGGACGATGTTTTTTTCGATGACGGTTCCCTGAATGGGCGAGTAGAGTGTGACGCGCTCGGCAATTTTCTTGTGTTCGGCCAGCTCTGTAATCTGAGCATCCGTGAGCCCCCAGCGCCGTAGCTTTAGCTTCGACATTTCGACCAAAGGGCTGGGGTGTCCGCCTGTGCCGCTTTGGAGGGCGATGAGCAGTTCCTGTTGGGCGACGAGCAGTTCCGGACTGTAGACCTCTACGAGGTGGTCGCCCGCTTTGATCTCGACGCCCGTGAAATCCACAAAGAGCCGTTCAGCGTAACCATCAACGCGGGCGGTGATCGTCGCGAGGGCCGATTCGTTGTACTGGATCTTGCCGACCGCGCGCAGTTCGCGGGAGAGTTCCCGGCGGGCGACCGGTGTGGTTTCCACATGGGCCATGGCCAGCGCGTGCTCGGATAGCTGCAACTGAGGAACCCCTCCGGCACCGGACTGCGCGGAAGAGGCCGGGATGAGCGGCATTTCGCAGATGGGGCAGTTGCCTGCCTGCGCCAGGCGGATCTGCGGGTGCATGGAGCAGGTCCAGACCTGCGCGGCGGCTGGCGATTCGGCGGTGCCCGGCGTTTGGGATATTGGGCGCTGCAGACCGTATCTGCCCATGAACACGCCCAGGAGCAGTCCGACCGTGGCGGCAAGAGCGGCACGTTTTTTCATGGTGTCTCCTTGTGTTCATCAGATGAGATGCCGGTCAGGTCGATTCCGACAGCCCGTTCAAGACGCGCGGCCTGGACACCCACCATGGCCTCGCTCATGAGGGTCATCACTTTCGTGTTCAGCAAGAAACGCTCACTTTCGAGCAGGTCAAGAAAATCGACTTTCCCCTCGCGGTAACCGGCTTCGCTGGCGGTGAAGCGGGCCTCCGCTTGGGGCACGAGTTCGGTGCGGTACATGTGGAGCGCGCGCTGGGCGGTCTGCCATTTGAAATGCGCGTCTTGCACATCGAAAGCACTCTGACGTTCCGCCGCTTCGCGTGCCGCCAAGCGCGACGCCTGCATCCGTTCGGCCTCGCGGACGCCGGCCTTGATTTTCGAGCGCCAGATGGGCAACTCCACGCTGACGGTGAACATGAGCATGTTGTCTTCGGACTGGAGGTCGCGGTACTCCAGGCCGAGTGTATAGTCTGGCAGAGCCTCCTTCTCCCTCAGTTTCTTTTCGAGCGAGTCTCGTTCGATTTGCGCCTGCGCGGCCAGCACTTCCGGACGGTTCCGCGCCGCCTCTGCAAAGAGCTTGTCGGACTCAATCGGCGCGCCCGCCGCTGGAGGACGCGCGAGCGGCCCGAGCGGCGCATCCGCTCGGCGGTTGCACAGGGTGTTGAGTTTGGCTTTGAGCGTGTTCTCTTGCACAGCCAACTCGAGCAATCGCTGTTTCAGCATCGTGATCTCGGTCTGCGCCTTGATCAGGTCGGCCTGCAGACCGTTGCCGGAGGCATAACGGGTCTCGGCGACCTTGACCATGCGTTCGAGCACGGTTTCTTCCTCGCGCGTGATGGTGATGACCTGCTGGATGGCATAGAGGTCGTGGAAGGTTTCTTTGACCCGCATCACGACATCGCGCGCCACAGCCTCAAACTCATACCGCACGCTTTCGGCTTCTTTGACCGCGATGCCCTCACGCAACGTCCGTTTGCCGAACCAAGGGAACGTCTGCTGCACCATGACCCGTTTCTCGTCCGTATCCGGCCAGCGTCCGCCATCCGCCATGTCCATCCCGCCAACCGTCAGCATGGGGCTAGGCAAGGCCCTTGCCTGGGCAGGCCGTTCCAACATGGCCTCCCGCTTGGCGCGCAGGCTGGCCAGTTGAGGGTTGTCGCGGACAGCCAGCCGGACAGCGGCAGTGAGCGTCAGGTTGGTGCCTAACGGGGCATGCTGGCAATAGCCCGCGGCAGCGCCCATCAAAAGCGCTGTCGCGAACGATGATAGGAACGGCGTGGTTTTCATTGCTGCCTATTCGGTTTTTGCAGGCTTGGCCTTGTCGAGGGTGATGCCCTCGGCCTCGAGCTGTTTCACAGACTTGGCCGGATCCTTTTTGATCCTGGCGATGCAACCGGCGCAGCAGACATAGATCCGCTTGCCCTCGTAATCGAAAAACAGGGTCTTGTCGATCTCTTCGCCCGTCATCACAGGGCACTTCGTTTGTGCCTTGACTGCGACCGCATTGGTGGTCGCCGGCGCCTGCTCGACTTTATCGGCCGCGACGGCTGCGCGCGTCATGTGTGCTGTGATTGCGCAGGCCAACATCCAACGTGTGGCGTTCATGTGGTGATCCTTTCATGTGCTGTTGAGGCTGCCCTCTGCATGCAACATCATTGCGTGCGTGTCACTTTGTCCGCAGGTATCATGCCATGTCAGGGGCAAATATACTTTCATGACTATCGATGAACTGGAATAGCTTTTCCCAGACTTGATCTCCCGATGGCGCGATTCAATCCGGACTCACCGTGACATTTTGTCGTCCACCGTGCGCCATAATGGGATCAGCAGGCAATAAGCGGTGAGCAGTTAGCAACGAGCGATAACGTCGGCACACGGGGGGCCGTTTGCCGACGCGCCAGAGCATGACCGTTATCGGACGCTGAATGTGGTGCCCCCGAAGGTGCATTCGAGCATCAGGGCGTTGATGTGATAGTACTTCGGGCCGCTCGCGTTGTTGGGGCCGGCAGTGATCCGTAGGTCGATCGTGCCGTCGGGACGCGGGCGGATTCTCGGGATCACCACGACGTCCGACGTGTTGTTGTTGCACTCCAGGAGGGCTTCTCCGGAGGTCACGCCCTCGACGATGTATTTCGTCTCTCGACTATGGCCGGCGTTGCTGCGCGAGCCGTAAATGGTGAAGGTGTAGGCGGCACCGGGCCAGAGTCCGTTGAAGCGCGCGACACAGAACTCGTTGCTGTACGTCGAGTCACTATGCTTGCCAATGTTGCCGTAGGCGTTGTTCCGGAGCGCCTTGGCGAAGATCGCGGCGTCGCCGCTGACGGCGGTCACGCTGTTGTCGGAACGGGCAGACATGCGTTCGAGGATGTCAAGACTGACCTCTGACGGGGCGCCGTTGGTGTAGACGAGATTCTCATGCAGGCCGGTAGCGTGGAAGGGCACGTCATTCCAGCCGAGGTAAGAAGGCGAGCCTGAAGTGTTAGAGCAGGCGTCGATGAGCCATGTGAGTTTGCTCCCGGGCGCGGGCGGCTGCGGGACGGGGGCTGCCAGGCCGTCGGCCCAGTGCGTGACCTTGATCCAGTCGGGCTCGGAGATGCCGTTGACACCGGCGGAGTCGGCGGCCTCGTAGGGGATGTCGCGGGCACTTTGGCCGTAGATCGTCTTGTAGAGGACGAGCGCGACCAGTTCGGGGCCGACGTTGGCGGGCATCTGGAGGTTGGACGCGTAGAGTGCGGGTTCGAAGCCGGTAAAGGCGAAGGCGTCACCGACGGGCGCAAGGCGCGCGCCGCTGGCGGGGTCGGCGGCGAGCAGGTCAGCGAGCGCGGAGGCGGTGTTGGCGTCGATCTCAGCCTGCATGGCGGCGGGGTCGGCGAAGTCGTCAGGGTAACAGGCATGGCCAGCAGCGTGGGCGAAAGTCTGGAAGACCACGGCGTGGGCGGAGGCACCCTTGCCGGACGAGTGGTTCTTGACAGCGCTCCACAGTGTGTTGAGGTTGGCGCTGTAGGCGGCGGGGTCGCCGAGGTGCGTGGGGGCGATGAAGTCGCCCTGCATGACCACCTCGTCCCAGGTGTTAGTGCCGGTGAGGTCGGGATGCTGTATGTTGAGGTAAGAGAGTGTGGCGCTGTTCACGCGGGTGGCGCTTTGGGCGAGGGTTCGACCTGAAGCGGTGTCGGCGACAACCAGCGGGCGCGGGTGACCTGCGGCCGCAGCAAGATTGGCCAGCATGTTCGGGATATTGTCTTGGGAGAAGAGGTTGTTCCCGAAGATGAGAATACGCTTACCCCCGATAGGCGGATAATCGGGCGCGGGAAGACCATTTTCTGGGTACGAGAGTTTCCAGGCGGTGAGATAGTTGTAGTTTCCGGTGTTGCCGGTGCCTTTGCGGAAAGTGACCTGGATGGTGCGGTCGGCCCTGGGACGAATGCCAGACACGACGGCGACGTTGGCGGTGTTCGCGGTGACGTCGAGTTCGTTGGTGCCGACGTTCGCACCGGTGACGATGTAACGCGTGGTGCGGTTGTCAGTTACGCCGGGCCGGTTGCCGAAGAAGGTGAAGGTGTAGGGCCGGTCAGGCATGAGGTTGTAGAGGGTAAAGGTGGAGGTGTTGTCGTTCTGCGTGTAGGAGCCGTTACTCCAAGCGGGGGCGAACTCGGCGGCATCGCCGACAGGGGTATAGTTCCCCCAATTACTGCCACTGCATGAGCCCGTCACGAGGCCTTTGATGCCGGTTGCAACGCCGTCGTCGTCGACGAGGGCGGCGGCGTTGACACCGGTCATATCGAGCAGATTCCATCCCGGGGGAAGGGGATGTGCGGCATCATTGGTGAAGGCATCGACATAGACCTGTCGGGGCGGCGGTTCGGCATACACGAATTTCATGGCCGTGATGTAAAAGAAGCCGTTTCCGTCATTGTTGTCAGGGCCGAGTTCGATTCGCAGCGTCACAACACCGTCGGCATCCGGAAAAATATCGGCAACCGTCACGGTCTCGCTGCTGTTGTTGGAGGCGTTCAGCACGGTTTCACCGCTGTTCGCGCCGGCGACGACATAGCGGGCGTCACGGATGTTGCTGGCACTCATACGCGAGGCGTAAAAGGTAAAGGTGTAGGCGACGGCGGGGTTCATATTGCTGAAGACCACCTCGCCGAAGAGAATCGGCTGTGTGCCGTTAAACACGGAGGTGTGTCCGAAGGCACTGTTACTGCCGGCCGGAGCGAACTCGGCGGCATCGCCGGTGGGTGAACTTGAGGCGTTCGTGTTTGACCCGTTCAGGCGCGTTTTGACGGTGGCGCGAATACCCGTGCTGTTGGTCAACGCATCCACCAGAACCCTGGTGTCATTCAGTGTGTTGAACGACAGATTGTTCCAGTTGTTCGGCCCATCACTTCCTATCGGATCGATATAGACCGTGTGCGGGGTGGAGGCGGCGGCGTGGGACGGTGTCTGGATGCCGTGAGCCCAGCAGGTGACACGCTCCCAGTCGTTGCTGCTCATGGTTGTCCAGCCGTTCTGGTAAATCGTTTCCCAGGCGATGTTGGTGACGGGGGCGTCGTAAATCGTCTTGTAGAGGACGAGGGCGGCGAGAGCGGGGCCGCAGTTTCCTGCATGGTAAAGATCGGAGGCGTAAAGACGGGCGGGGCTGAAGCTTCCCCGTTCGAAGGCGTCGCCGACCGGCGCGATGCGCGGTGCTGTGTCCGGCTCGGCGGCTTGGATCAATTCGGCGGCGGCCTGGTAGTTACTGCGGATCTCCTGCTGCATCGCGGCGGGGCTGGAGAAGGAGGTCGGATAGAAGCTGTGGCCGGGGGCACGCGCCCAGGTCTGGAAAAGGACGGGTTGAACACCCGCGCCTTTGCCGGAGGCGTGGTTCTTCACGCGCTGGAAGAGGGTGAGGGCGTTGGCGCGGAAGACGGAGGCGTCACGCAGGTGCGTGGCTTCGGTACTGTATCCCTGCATGATGACGTAATCCCAGGTGTTGGTGCCGGCCAGCAGGGGTGAGGTCACGTTGGCGGCGGCGTTTGCGTCCACCTCGCCGATGTGGTAGGCGAGGTCTTCGCCGCCCATCAGATCGGCGACCACGAGTGGCGGTTGTTGGCCGGCAAGGAACGCGAGGGAGGCGACGCGGCCCGGCACATCGTCGACCTGCGAGAAACTGTTGCCGAAGAAAAGCAGGCGCTTGCCGGGGGACAGATCCGGATCGATGTAGGTGATCTTGAGGGCGGTGATATAGTAGAAGTGGATAGCTTCTGTGTTGCTGGGGGCTGCCTCGACGCGGATGACGATGACGCCGTCCGGGGTCGGGGTGATGCCGGGAACGGAGGCGACGTTCTGGTAGTTGCTCGTGGCATCGAGCTCGGCGGAGCCGCTGTTCGCGCCGGTCACGGTGTAGAGCGTGGAACGGACGATCCCGTCGTCTGCCATGCGCGAGGCGTAAAAGGTGAAATCATAGCTCACGTTCGGGTTCAGGTTGGAGAGGGTGCATGCGCCGAGCGGGTAGGCGGTGGCAAAGCCGCTGTTGGTAAGGGGGTGACCATGGGTGCCATTGGTGCCGGCAGGCTTGAACTCCGCCGCGTCCCCGGTGGGATTGTTGGTGGCGCTGCTGTTGGTACCGTCCATACGGCTTGTGATGATGGCACGGATGCCGGTGGGCAGTTCATTTGAATCTTTTAAAACCGCCGTTCTGTTCAACACGGTGAATTCCAGGTTGTTCCAGTTGGAGGGGCCGTTGTTGCCGACCGCGTCGACATAGACGGTTCGGGCCATCTGTGCGGACGCCCCCAGACTGACGAGGCTTGAGATCAGTATAGCACCGGCTTTTCTCATCACTCGGCTCATGCAGTATCCGCCCATGTTTTAAGTATCACCGTAGGGATACGATTGATGATTGTCAAGGTTGGATTTCGGTTTTTGCGTAATTGTTGCTGGAACTGAATCGCGCCCAAGTAGGAGCCGGTCCTAGACAGCGATCAGACCTTACCAGCGTCCAGCACAGACCGGCGTCGGATGTCGGCAGGCCATCCAGACGAGGTCGATGTCCTCGCCGAGGAGTCGCCGGAGCAGCATGTGCGACCCCCATGCCTAAACCGTTGTTCGCCGTGTGCAAATCAGGTATAGTACCCCGCATGATTCGTACGGGAATAGGCTATGATTCGCACCGGCTGGTTGAAGGACGGCGGTTGGTTCTGGGCGGAGTCGAGATTCCGCATACGAGCGGGTTGCTCGGACACTCCGATGCCGACGTGTTGATTCACGCGTTGTGCGACGCCCTGCTCGGCGCGGTCGCGGACGGCGATATCGGCCAGCACTTCTCTGACCGTGATCCGCAGTGGAAAGGTGCCGACAGCACGGTGCTGTTACGCCGGGTGGTGGAGCGTTTGAAGCGATCGGGCTGGAGCATCCTGAACACGGATGCGACGGTCATGGCTGAGGCGCCGCACCTGGCTCCCTACGTTCCCGCGATGCGGGCATGGCTGGCCGAGGTGATGGGCATCGAGCTGGCGCGCGTGTCCGTCAAAGCCAAGAGCAACGAGGGCATGGGTGCCGTCGGACGCCGCGAGGGCATCGCCGTCATGGCGGTCGCCACGGTCTGCCGTTCCTCCGTCATCCGTATTTTAGAGGATCAATGATGATGCAGGTTTACAACAGTCTGTCGCGCACCAAGGAGGAACTGCGGACGATCGAGCCCGGCCACGTGAACATGTACACGTGCGGGCCGACGGTCTACAACTTCGCGCACATCGGCAATTTCCGCGCCTACACGTTCGAGGACGTGCTGCGCCGCGCCCTGATTTTCAACGGCCTGCGGGTGACCCAGGTCATGAACCTGACCGACGTCGACGACAAGACGATCCGCGGTTCGCTGGCGGCGGGCGTGCCATTGAAAGCCTTCACGCAGCCCTACATCCAAGCCTTTTTCGAGGACCTCAAGACGCTGAACATCCAGCCCGCCGAGCATTACCCGGCGGCGACCGACCACATCCCCGAGATGATCGCCCTGATTGAGAAGCTTTTTGAGCGGGGGCTGGCCTACAAGTCTGAAGACGGCTCGGTTTATTTCAGCGTGGGGAAACTGCCGGGATACGGTAAGCTGGCCCATCTTGACCGCGACAATCTGCGGGCCGGCGCGCGTGTGGCGCAAGATGAGTACGAGAAGGAGAGCTACGGCGATTTCGCGCTCTGGAAGGGGTGGGACGCCAGCGACGGTGACGTGGGCTGGGACTCCCCTTGGGGTCGCGGACGCCCAGGCTGGCATCTGGAGTGCTCGGCGATGTCCATGCGCTATCTGGGCGAGACGTTCGATCTGCACACCGGCGGGATCGACAACCTTTTCCCGCATCACGAGAACGAGATCGCGCAGGCCGAGGGCGCGACCGGCAAACCGTTCGTGATGTATTGGATGCACTGCGCCCATCTGCGCGTCAACGGCGAGAAGATGTCGAAATCGCTCGGCAACTTTTTCACGTTGCGTGACCTGGTGGAGAAGGGCTGGAGGGGGCGTGAGATCCGCACGGTGCTGATCAACGGGCACTACCGTCAGGCGCTGAACTTCACGTTTGACGCGCTCGACGCCGCGCGCGCCGCGCTGGCCCGCGTGGATGAGTGCGTGGACGCGCTCGAGGAGCGCGCGGCCGGGGCCGCACCGGCCGGCAACGTGCCCGCGTGGGCGACCGGCGCGCATGACGCGTTCGCTGCGGCGGTCAACGACGATCTCAACATGCCGGAGGCCTTTGCGGCGCTGTTTTCGCTGGTGCGCGGCTGCAACAGTGCCCTGCGCGACGGCGCGCTGGGTGCTGCCGACGCGGCGGCGCTGCTGGCGCTGTTTGACCGGTTTGACAGCGTGCTGGGCGTGATCCGTTTCGGACGCCCTGTGCGTTCAGTGGCGATCCCCGCAGACATCGCGGCGCTGGTCGCGGCGCGCGCGGCGGCACGCGCCGCCAAAGACTGGGCAGGCTCCGACCGTCTGCGCGACGAACTGGCCGCCAAGGGGTGGGAGATCCGCGACTCCAAAGAAGGCCAGAAACTGAAGAAGCTGTAACATGAGCCGTGGCGTTTTCATCACCTTTGAAGGCCCTGAGGGCAGCGGCAAGAGCACGCACATCCGGCGGTTGGCGGAGCGTTTGCGGGCGCGCGGCACTACGGTGACGCTGACGCGCGAGCCGGGCGGCACCCCGCTGGGCGAGGCGATCCGGGGTCTGCTGCAACATGACGGCTCCGGCGAGCCGCCGGTGCCGCGGGCCGAGGTGCTGCTGTTCCTGGCCAGCCGGGCGCAACATGTCGCGCGCGTGATCGAGCCGGCGTTGTCGCGAGGGGAGTGGGTGCTGTGCGACCGTTTCAGCGACTCTACACTGGCGTATCAGGGATACGGGCGCGGGTTTGACCTGGCGCAGCTCCGCGCGATCGATGCGTTTGCGACCGGCGCACGGAAGCCCGACCTGACCGTGCTTTTGGATGTGGCGCCGGCGACGAGTCGCCAGCGCCTGCGCGCACGACAGGCGCAGACCGCATCGGAGCCGGACCGGATCGAACGCGAGGCCAATGCCTTTCACGCGCGGCTGCGCGCCGGTTTTCTGGAACTGGCCGCGGCGGAGCCCGAGCGTTTTGCGGTGCTGACGACCGAGCGTGACCCCGAGCAGGTTGCCGAAGCTATTCTGGCTGCGGTTGAGCGCCGTTTTGCGGGGGCGAAACATGCGGATTGATGACACATTCACCATGGTGAAGCGCGCGCTGGAGGCGGGACGGCCTGCCAACGCATATCTGATTGTGGGGCCGGTGCGCGGGCTCGCCATGGATCTGGCGGTGCGTATCCTGCAGACGCTCTTTTGCCGATCGGAAACCAAACCGTGCCGCAACTGTGAGGGTTGCCGTCACGTCGCCGAGCGGAGCGAGGCGGACATCCACTGGATTTTTCCTGAGAAGAAATCGCGCATCATCAGTGCGGAACAGATCCGGGAAAAACTGATTCACGAGATCACACAAACCGCATTCGGGGGCGGTTGGAAAGCCGGGGTGCTGGTTGGCGTGGACCGTTTGAACGAGGCCTCGGCCAACGTCTTTCTGAAGACGCTTGAAGAACCGCCGGAACGGACCTTGTTCTTGTTGTTGACCGATACGCCGCAGCAGTTGCTGCCGACCATCGTGTCGCGCTGCCAGCGCGTCGATCTGGATACCGCGCGCGAACTGGCCGAGCCGTGGCGCGGACGGGTCATCGAGACGCTGGCGAGTCCGTTGCTGAAACATCCGATCGAGAAGCAGGCGGTCACCGGCATGCTTTTCTCGATCCTGGCGGAGATCAAGGACAAGGCACAGCAGTTCGTGAAGGAAGAGGACGCCGCGCGTGTGGTGGCGGAGGAAGAGGATCACGACGTGTTTGAGGCGCGCGTCAGTGCCCGTTACCGGGAAATGCGGGCCGACTTTTTGCTGACGGTGATGCGCTGGTTCCGCGACCTGCTTGTGGTCAAGGCAGGCGGCGCCGAAGACCTTATTTTCAACACGTCGCAGATCGCGGTGTTGAAGGAACGTGGCGCACGGTTGACCCTGGCGCAGGCGCTCAATAATGTGTCGGCCGCCGAAGAGCTGGCGCGGCAGATGGAGCGGAATCTATCTGAAGAGAACGTGCTGGCTTACGCGCTGGACCGCATGTACCACGGGGTGGCCTGATGGAGGGGCGATGATCACGGTCGCGCGCATACGGATGCCTGAAAACGGCGTTTTCCAATGTCGCGTCGCGGCTGCCTTGACGTTGATGCCCGGCGACCGCTGTCTGGTCGAATTAGAGTACGGACTGGATATCGGAACGGTTCTGGAACTGTACGGGGTCAGCGAAGGTATGGAGGGCACCGGAAAGGCCCCGACATACCGTGTGGTGCGGAAATGTTCGGCCAGTGAACTGGCGCGGGAAGCCGAGCAGACGGCGCGCGCGGAAAAAGCCAAGCAGGCCTTCGTGCTGTCCACGCGGCATGAGAAGGGGCACGTCAAGATTCTGCATGTGCGTTTTTCATACGGCGGAGAACGTCTCTTCATTCGTTATTCCGCGCAGATGCCCGTCGATTTGCGGCGTTTTGTCGGACAGCTCCAGCGTGATTTCAAGACGCATGTGGATTTGTGGCAGGTCGGGGTGCGCGACGAGGCGGCCCTCATCGGTTGCTTGGGGCCGTGCGGGCGCTCGGTGTGTTGCTGTACCTGGCAGCGCCAGTTTCAGCCGGTCAACGTGCGGATGGCCAAGACACAGGAGATGTCGTTGAACCCCGGGGCGATCAACGGGACGTGCGGGCGGCTGAAGTGCTGCCTGCGTTTTGAGTACGAGCAGTACCGCGCGGCGGGAGAGGCGCTGCCGGAACATGGCAGTCTGGTGCGTTGTGAGGACCACGAAGGGGCCGAGGGTGTGGTGGCGGGACGTGATGTGATGCGCAGCCGACTGACTGTACGCACGGCGGATGGACGCTACCTCACGGTGGCGGCCGACCGTTTGACCGTGCTGCGCCGTGCGGCTTTTGACGCGCGAGGGAAGGAGGACGGACATGAAGATTCTGCTGGTGAATGGGCCTAACTTGAAATTGCTCGGCACGCGCGAACCGTCTGTCTATGGTTACGAAACATTGGAGCAAATCGTGGCGCGCGTGAAGGCGGCCGCGGCGGCAAAAGGCGTGACGCTCGACGCGTTTCAAAGCGACATCGAGGGTGAGATCGTCGCGGCGATCGGTGCGGCGCGCGGGGTCTACAACGGGATTCTGGTCAACCCTGCGGCTTACACGCACACCAGCGTGGCGGTGCGCGACGCGATCGCGGCCTGCGGTTTGCCTGCGGTTGAAGTGCATCTTTCAAACACCCATGCGCGCGAAGGTTTCCGCCACAACAGCCTGACCGCCCCGGTCTGCGTGGGTCAGGTGATGGGGTTCGGCGGCGCCAGCTATCTGCTCGCGCTGGACGGATTGTTGCACGTCTTGAACACACGCTAGGAGAGAACGACATCATGAGCAAACAAGCGGCTTCGGTGAAACTGTGGATCGTGGGTTCTATCGGTATTGACGACATCAAGACGCGTGACGCTGACCGTAAGAACCTGCTGGGCGGCTCAGTACCCTACAGTTCGGTGGCGGCCTCTTTTTTCGCGCGGACCGGCGCGGTAGGGGTGGTGGGGTCTGATTTCCCGGCCGCATTTGAACGGCGGTGGCAGGGATTCGGCATTGATCTGAGCGGTGTGCAGCATCAGGCTGGCGACACGTTCCGCTGGGCGTGCGCGTACGACGACAACATGATTGAGCGGAAGACGCTGAAGACCGAGTTAGGCGTTTTTGCGTCGTTTATGCCTGAGTTGCCGACGACCTATCGCGCGGCGCCATTTGTGCTGCTGGGCAACATCCAGCCTGATTTGCAGATGCATGTGCTGAAACAGGCCACAGGGGCGAAATTTGTCGCTCTGGACACGATGAACATGTGGATCGAGATCGCGCGTCCGGCCTTGCTGAAGGTCATTCGGCGAGTGAGCCTGCTTACGATCAATGATGGGGAAGCGCGCCAGCTGACCGGCAAGTGGAACCTGCGGGCGTGTGCCGAGGCCATCCTGAAGATGGGCCCGCGTTACGTGGTGATCAAGAAAGGCGAACACGGCGCTTTGCTGTTCTCCAAGAACAGCGTGTTCATCGTGCCGGCCTATCCGGTGCGCAAACTGGTGGACCCGACCGGCGCTGGAGATTCCTTCGCTGGCACCTTCATGGGCTATCTGGCGCGGGCGGGGCGCGTTTCGGATGGCCTCTTGCGCGACGCGCTCGTGCACGCCAGTGCGGTGGCCTCATTCGGCGTGGAGGGTTTCAGCTTGGAGCGCTTCCAGAAGCTGTCGCAGGCCGACATACGGGCGCGTGTCGGTCATTTGAAGCGCATGATGCAAGTCTGACGGCGTGAGATTTGCATTTAGACTTTGCCGCTTCCACAATCCGTTTGCGCACATTGGACATCGACAATAGAGCGATTTTTCTGCATTATGGCGCTGTGTTTTCTGAGTGGATGTTAGCCTGAGTGAGGATGACGTATGGACGTTCCCAGCGATTCTAATATTTTGACAGATCCGGTTGATTCGGCGGCATGTCCGAAATGTGGTGCGATGCTGGATGTCAAGGGTTTGCCGCCTTTCAGTGTGGTGCAGTGTCCGGCTTGCCAGTTTGAGTTTCAGGTTCCGGCCCGTTTCGGCACTTTCATGCTACTGCAACTGTTGGGGGCGGGCGGCATGGGCGGTGTTTATCGGGCGCGTGACGAGGGCCTGAACCGTGAGGTGGCGATCAAGGTCATGCTCAAGAGCCTCGGTGACGATCCGCAGTTCGTCGAGACATTCCAGCGTGAGGCGCAGGCGGCCGCGCGCTTGAACCACCGGCACATCGCTCAAATCTATTCGTTCGGTCAGGAAAAAGGTCAGCCCTATATCGCGATGGAGCTGGTTTCCGGCGGCAGTCTGGACACGATGATGGCCGAGCAGGGCCCGCTTGATCCGGCGGTGGTGATCCATGTCGGGGCGCAGATTGCGGAAGGCCTGAGTGTCGCCGCCGATGCCGGCATGGTGCACGGAGACGTCAAGCCTGAAAACATCCTGTTCGACACGGACAAGAATGCCAAGTTGGTGGACTTCGGCCTTTCGGCGATGCAAAGCGGCCCCGGGAACGATGTGTGGGGGACGCCTTACTACATTGCCCCCGAGAAGGTGCGCCGCCAAAAGAGCGATCACCGTTCCGATATCTATAGCCTTGGAGGAACGCTTTACCATGCCATCGCCGGTGTGCCGCCCTTTGAGGGCGAGGACGCCACGGCCGTGGTCAAAGCCCGTTTTGAAGGACCGCCCAAGCCGATGGGGGAGATTCGGCAAGGGGTGCCGAAAGAGGTCGAGGATCTGATCGCGCGCATGCTGGCGGTCGAGCCGCAGACACGGTATCCCACCTACGGTTCGCTGCTGGGCGACATGCGGCGCTACTTGTCCAAAGCCGGCCCCGTGAAATTGGAGAAAAAAAGCGGCAAGAAGATCATGATCAAGGGCAAGCATGGCTCGACCAGCACCGGCACGGTGTCGGCGACCGGTGCGCTTACCACGACAGGTGACGTGGGGGGGCTAGGGGAGTTGCCTCCCGGCATGACGCCGGTGGAGAACATTGACGAGGTGCCGGAGTCGGAGGAGGATGCCGGAAAGCGCGGTTGCCGGATGATGGGAATGATCGTCGTTGGCATTGTTCTGCTGGTGGCGGTGTTGATCCTCGGCGGTTTGGGCATCAAAAAGCATTCGGACAACAAAAAGAAAACGGCTGAGCGGGCGCAGATTGTGGCTAGCCAAGAGAAGGCGAGGGTTTCGATTGCCAAGGCGATGTCGAGCGCCAAGACCGTTGTCGACAAGGTTAATGGCTACGTTCCCGAAGCCATGGGATATGCGAAAGAGGCTGCGGATGAGGTGGTCAAGGCCTTTGGCGAGGAGGTGCGCGCGTCTATGATGCCGCCTGAACCGGACGAAAAAGCCGTCGTTGCGTCTGGTGACGGTAAGGCAGAAGCGCAAGGTGATGTCAAGCTGGATCCGGCTCTGCTTGCCGATCTCACCAAAAGGTTGCCGCCTGAATGGGTGAAGATGCTTGATGGGCTCGACAAGCTGCCGCCGGATCAGGCGATCGCCAAACTGAAGGAGCTCGCCCAAAAATTGCCGGCTGATCAGGCGGCATCGTTGACCAACAGTCTGGCGATGATCAAGGCGGCGGAAGGCAAGGCCGCTCCGATAGCAAGTGCGTTGGAACAGGTTGGCCAAGCGGCGCAATCAGAAGCGGAAGAGGCGGCAGGGGATGTCCATCCAGTGGTCGCCATCGTGCGCGGCATGTATAACGACGCGTATGCCGTGAAACGTGCGGCCGCGTTGGCCGATAAGAGATATTTCGAGATGGAACAGAAGGCGCACGATGCCGAAAGGCTAACAAACGTCACCAAAGAGGATGCTGAGGCGCTCGTCGCCCTCAACAACGCCTTGGTCGAGCGCGTCAATAGCCTCAGTTTTGAGCCGTCCATCGCTGAAGTGCCGCGCAAGGTGTCGCAACTTAAGCGCACCCTGGAAAGCGTCAAGACTGACGTCGCGTCTTTGGTCGAGATGAGGCGCCAGTCCGCCATCGAAGCCGAAAAGCGGAAAAAGGCTGAGGCTGAAGCCGAAAAAAAACGCCAAGCGAAAGAGGCGTACGATCAGAAGGTTGCGGCAGAGCGGACTCGGGTCAGCGAGGCGGAGGCCGCGAATGTCGAAGGGCTGAAGCAGTTGAAATTCCGCGAAGCCATCCGTGCGGTGAAAGAACTCAAGGATGAACTGGAAACGCCCGAGGCGAAGGAGACGGCAGCCGTGGCGCTGGACCGTATCCATCGCATCAAGGACTTCCATGAGTATCTGGTCACGGCTGTGCCCGGTTTCAAGTCGGCGCGCGGGTGGTCGATCGACGGCGCGGATGTTAAGAATCTCTCCGTGGGCGGGCGTAAAATCCTGTGGACCGAGGTGTACGAAAAACGTCTCGACATTGTCGGCGAACTGATCCATGAATTGGTTGCGAATAAAGAAGCGGTGAAGAAGCTGAGTCTGCGCGAGCGGACGCGCGTCATGACCAACGCGGCTCTTTGCCTGAACTTCTTCTACAAGGAATATCCTTCGGCGGTGGAGCGCGCCAAGGAACTGGCCACCAAGGCGGCGCAGGATTTCGATATCGATGCGGACATCATTAAAGGTCTGCTCCCGGAGTTTTTTGACTGATATGCGCTATGTGAGTACGCGTGGCGGCGGCGAACCGCTGACGTTCAAAAAGACCATTTTGACGGGCCTTGCCCGTGACGGCGGCCTGTACCTGCCGGCGACAGTTCCCGATGTTCGTGACCGGTTGGCCGACTGGCGGACGCTGGGTTATCAGGACCTCGCGTTCGAGATCATCCGGCTCTTTGCTGACGATATCCCGGAGGACGCGTTGCGAGGCATCGTGACGCGCAGTTATGCGACCTTCCGGCATCCTGAGGTCACGCCCGTGGTCAAAGTCGGCCCGATCCATCTGCTGGAGCTGTTTCACGGGCCGACGCTGGCGTTCAAAGATGTGGCGCTGCAGTTTCTGGGCAACCTCTTCGAGTACGCCTTGGGGGAGAGCGGAGGGGAGTTGAATATTGTCGCCGCGACGAGTGGCGACACCGGCAGTGCCGCGATTTACGGTATGCGCGGACGCGAGCGCATCCGCATTTTCGTCATGCATCCGCACGGACGGGTGAGCCCTGTGCAGGAACGCCAGATGACCACCGTGTTGGACGATAACGTCTTTAATCTGGCAGTGGAGGGGACATTCGACGATTGTCAGAACATCGTCAAGGAGCTCTTCAATGATCTGCCGTTCCGTGACGCCTGCCGCTTGGGCGCGGTCAACTCGATCAACTGGGCCCGCGTGCTGGCGCAGATCGTCTACTATTTTTATGCCGCATTCCGTGTTCAGGATGCCACGGGTGCCGGGCAGGTGAGGTTCAGTGTGCCGACCGGTAACTTCGGCGATATTTTCGCGGGTTATATGGCGCGATGCATGGGGTTGCCCATTGATCGGCTGGTTTTGGCCACCAACGAGAACGACATCCTTTCGCGGTACTTTAAAACCGGCGTCTACAGCACAGGGCCGGTCTCCCCGACGCTCAGTCCGTCGATGGATATCCAGGTCGCCAGCAATTTCGAGCGCTATCTTTACGATCTCGCGGGGAAAGATCCGGCCCGGCTGTCACGCTGGATGGCGACGTTCAAGGCGACTGGCACGTTGACACCGGACGTGCCGATTCCAGAGTATTTCTGTGCCGGACGCGGCGACACCGAGCTGACGTTGACGACAATCAAGGCGTATTGGGAGGCGTGCGGCTATCTGCTTGATCCTCACACGGCGGTTGGGGTAGGGGTGGGGTTGCGGTATCTGCAGGAGGGGAGCCCCATGATCTGCCTGGCCACCGCCCATCCCGCAAAGTTTGGCCAGGCGATCATTCAGGCGACCGGTTTGGATCTGGCTCACCACCCGTTGCTCGATGCGCTTGCCGGGCTGACGACGCGCGTGCAAGTGGTTCCGGCCAGCAAGGAAGTGGTCGCCAAGATCGTGCGTACGGCGGTTGGGGGTTGAGGGATGATTGGGCCATGTTGATTGATCCTGCGACCTTCCGTTGCCGGCAGTGCGGTGCCTGCTGCCGGGTGCCGGGGTATGTCGCGCTGGAATCCCGTGAAACCGAGGCCATCGCGGATTTTCTCGGCCTTGATGTGTACGCGTTTACTGAGGCGTACACGCACCTGACGTGGAACCGTCGCGATCTATCGCTCATTGAACGCGAGGACGGCGGCTGCATTTTTCTCGAGCCAGACAATTCCTGTCGCATCCAGCCGGTCAAACCGAAGCAGTGCCGCGGATTTCCTTCTCTTTGGCACACGCCGGCGCTGGTCAAGACTTGCGCGGGCCTATCTCCGGGGCGCAGGCCCGAGATTTGACATAACATATATTATGCGACGTTGCTCCTGATCCCGCGTCAGCTCTCAACTTGAACGGATCGACCGGTCCGTGCTGACTCATAAATCGCTAGAACCGTCGCCACGCTACGCCGTGCAGACGCGCCGTCAATCCGGAACGGACGATGTGACTCCACCGCGTCGAGGAAATCACGGAAACACGCGGCGTGCAAGCCATGCGTCATCGCTGCGGCCGGATCACCGGCACCACACGCCGGCGACGCGCCAGCCGCAAGAACCCATTGATCTTCAGGACGCGGTTCGGCAAAATCAAAGACGGTCAGCCGATCATCCACAAATACCGCCGTCCCACGGGTTCCCGAAATTTCGAGACGCTTCGGATACCCCGGCCATGCAGCCGTGCTGCCATAGACCATCCCCAATGCCCCGCCTTTGAACCGTAGCGCCGCACAAGCCACGTCCTCTGTCTCCAGCCCACTATGGCCGATCGCCGCCGTCATGCCGCAAACCGTTTCGACCGGCGGCATCAGGTCGCATAACAAATCGACCATGTGGATGCCTTGATTCATCAAGGCGCCCCCCCCATCCAAGGCCTGTGTGCCGTGCCATGACGAGCCGTGGTAATAGGCGTCAGACCGCCACCACGGTACGTAGACGCCCGCTGCAGTGATCCTGCCAAATCGCCCTTCGCGTATCGCTGCCCGTAACGGATCCAACGCAGCCGCGTACCGGAACTGAAAGGTGCAGCCCAGAGTCGTACCCGCATGACGATGCGCGGCGATCATCGCGTCAACCCGTTCCAACGTCACATCCAATGGCTTTTCACATAAGACATGTTTGTGTGCGTGTGCTGCGCAGACCGCCGCCTCCAGATGGGCACCGGATGGCGTGGCAATCACCAAAATCTGCACATCGGGACGGGCCAACATTGCCTCAAGATCCGTATAGGCGGCACATCCGAACTCTGCCGCAAACGTCTCGGCGCGCGACATCTGCCGACTGCAAACCGCCACCAGCCGCGCACCGATAGCCTGCACGGCACATGCGTGAACGCGCGCGATCAGCCCTGTCCCAATAATCGCGAAACCGATCCCCTGCCCCATCGCGATCTCCACCTTCATCAATGTTCCTGTTCCCAGCGACGACGAAATCCTTGAATGGCGGTTGCGCCTAGCGGCACATAGAGGCGTTGGACATCTTGCAGTTCGGAAATAATCCACGGTGCCGAGATGTTTTCGCCGTTCTTGGTGAAAACCAGGTCGTCACACAGGTAAGTACACGAGTGAAGCGCATCGCCCGCAGCATTCAAAAAAACCAGCGCATCGCCATACTTGTATGGCGGGGCCACTCTGGCATACCCCTCAAGCAGCCGGTTGGCGGCCAGCCTCAGGTCCAGATAGATGTTTTGCGGATGAAAGCTGAAAAAATTAAAAGTGGTCCAATGACAGTCGGGCAATCGTCCGGTCGTGGCCAGATCCAGCGTCGGATACGTGTAGATCAACTTGCGCGGCTGTGCGGGGAGCAGGTGTGACAACCCAAGCTGTCCACCGCCAGGCAATTGGCTGACCGACGCCAAGATCGGCAGCACATCCTTGCGGCGGTGGGCGGCCGACCAGTAGTCCGCCAACGCCTCAAAGTCATCATTCGGGCCAATCTGTAGATACGCCATGACCGCACGCCGGCGTGTCCCGAGCTTCGCCAAATCACGCGCCTCGATGTCGCTGCGCGCATAGCTCATCAGGACAGACAAGTCACTGAAGCATAACACGTCGCCACGCCGGCAGCTCAGGCGTGTGATCATTTCTCGGACTTCAGGACGCACATGACGCAGGCCGATCCACTCGTCAATGCTCGGATCCAAAATGTAGATCGGATTCGCGTAATACTCATTGAGTGGCGATTTAGCCAGCTCGCTATAGATGGTCACCCGCGCCTCCTTGCCAAGTGCTTCGACATCCGCCACGTCGGGGAACAGGGTGACCGCCTGGGGGCCCTGTAAAATGGCGCGCCGATCCTTAAACCATCTGGCAACCGCCGCCGGATCAGCGCCGGCATGCAGCAAAAAAGCGCGCAAAGCATCAGGTGTCGCGTTGGGGAAGCTCCAACTCGGTTGCGAATGGGGCAACAGCGCGTCCGCCACGATCCAGTCGGGGGCCTCGATATGGACGTAATGCCACGAGACGCGTCCCCACTCGCCGGTCGTGCAGGCATAGACGTGCGCGCGCGTCGACCGCTGAACGGCCCCGTCGGCTGCCGCCCCCCGCGCAAAAAAGACCAAGGCCGCAGCAGTGCCTGCGGCGATCATGACATGCATGGCCACAAAAACCGCCTGCCACATACGCCGGCACGCAGCCCGGCTCCGCACATCGGACATACCGATCATCCTTTCACTCACCGGCCCCGCCGGTCGTCACGGATAGTTCTGACCTGTCGGCCGGATCATGATTTCGCTGACATGAACGTGCGGCGGCTGCGCCAGCAGCCACGACACGCCATTCGCAATGTCCTGCGGCTCCAGCACTTTGCCGTAGGCTTCCACCGTCCTGCCAAAATTCTCCTGCGTGTACCCCGCCACCCGCTGGAACCCGCTCTTCACGATGCCAGGCAGGACGGTCGAGACACGCACCCCGGCGGCACACACCTCGCGCCGCAACGCCTCGGCCAGTGCCGAGACCGCAAATTTACTGGATCCGTAAAAGCCGCTGAACGGAGAGATGTTGCGCCCCACGACGGAACTGATCACAACAATGTCGCCACATCCGCGTTGCGACAAATACCGGCCTGTCTGGCGCAGCAGATGTGCGGTACCCAGCACGTTCGTCTGATACAACTCTTGCCACTGTGACTCGTCGCTGGTGGTGATGCCGCCCGCCAATCCGCGTCCCGCGTTGGCAACCACGATGTCGTAAGCGCCACCGCCACCGTGCCAGGACAACACGGCCTCCAGCAACGCATCAATCGCCTCGGCCTGGCCGGCATCCCCCAACACGGCCAAGGCACGTCCCCCACCCTGCCGGATCTCGTCGGCCACCGCCTGCAATTCCGCATCACGCCGCGCATGCAACGCAACGGCAGCGCCCTGGCTGGCCAACGTCAACGCGACAGCCCGCCCGATACCGGAACTCGCACCAGTTACAATCGCCGTTTTACCTTCGAAGGGTTGCATACCGCACGTCTCCTCTCGTCGTTTGACAACGCCGAGTGCCGCTTGAATGGGCGGTAGGATAGCAATCCCCCCTCCCCGGCGACAAGCCCAAACCGTACTCAGTTACCGCCCAAGACAACCGCTAACCAAAGCGGTATCGTGATCAGACAAAGTACATGCGTCACCAGAATCGCCGCAGCGGAAAACTCGGCATCACTGTTGAACGCTTCGGCCAATGTCACACTGGCCATCGCTGCCGGCTGTACCGCGATTAAAATCAACACACGCCGTACGTCGACCGGCATCGGCACCACCAATAACCCTGCGACACATAAGGCCGGGATAACCCCCAGACGCAACAGACAGGTTCCCGCCATCAACGGCGACAGAATACGGCGGGGATGCAGCATGGCGATACGGGCCCCGCAAATCAGGGCCGAAGCCGGAATCGTCGCTCCGCCAGCCATCCGGCTAGTGTCAAGCAGCGTACCGAAAAACGTCTGCATGACTGAGCCTTCTGTCGGCATCAGGCCGTGCGTATCCACGTAAGCGCGCAACGCTAAAATCAGGATCGACACCACCAATGCCAGCATCGGCACGCTGACCAAATTGAGCAGGAAACGCCGGTCCAGTTTTTGTCCGGTCAACGCTTTGACCCCCAAGGTCCACACGCACAACTCCGACCCCAATCCGGAAAAGATCACCAGCGCCACCGCCATCTCGCCCCACAGCGACGCCGCAATCAGCATCGGCAGGAAAGAGTAATTGTTCATCAGGCAGATGAAGTGATAGCAGCGCCGTGTGCCCTCTGGATGGCGTCGCAACAGCGGCAGCGTGGCGTATCCGGCCAGCCATCCCGTCACGAGAATGAACACCGCACCGACCGGCATCATCCAATTCTGCAGCAGCGACGTCCATGTGAACGAACGCACAATGGAGCTGATGATCAGGCACGGATAGAACACATTCACCATCACCAGCGACAACTGGCGGTTGAACGCCACATCAATCACCCGGAGCTTGTTGAGCGTGTAACCCGCCAGCGTCATCAGCACCAGCGGAAGCATTTTGATGAAAAGCAGCAGCATGGCGCCTTAGAAGAAAAGGTCTCGCTCCCCCGCGCAGATACGGTCGTAATGTTCCTTGACCGTGGGGTAAAACAACGGCAGAGAAGCTTGAATGGCCTCCAATTCCCGGTTGAGCACCGGCTCGCAGAGGGCGCGCGTCGCATCGCTGGCGAAATCATCCAGCCACTCGCGGAACGTCAGCACCGCGTTGATCTTGCAGAACTTGCCTTCCTTGCCGGTCTTCAGCGCGTCCATGATGCACCCGCCGGTACGGCCGCAACGGTATCCCGCCGTGCAGAACGAGGTGATGATCCCCTCTCGCGCGAGATGCGCGATCAACTCTTCCAGCGTCCGCGTGTCGGAAAGCACAAACTGTTGACGGTCTTTTTCCTGATGCGTCTCGCTCGCAAAATCACTATACCCCTTGATCGCGATGTTACTGCTCGCATCCATCTGCGTGATGCCGCAACGCACAAAGGCGTCGCGCGATTCTGGACGCTCGCGGCAGGTCACGATCATGCCCGTGTACGGCACAGAGAGCCGCGTGATGATCAGGATGCGGCGGAAGGTCTCGTCATCCACCAGATAGGGCGAGGTCGTCGGCAGATCGGTTCCACTCGCCGGTTCCAGGCGCGGGAAGGAAATCGTGTGCGGCCCGATGCCGAACTGGCGCTCCAGATCACGCGCGTGATACAACGAGGCCATGAGTTCGAATGTCCAGTCATAGAGCCCGTACAGCACCCCCATCCCCACGTCATCCACGCCAGCCTCCAGGCAGCGGTGAAAACAGGTCGTGCGCCAGTCGTAGTCACCCTTGACCGTGTCAGCCGGATGCAGCCGCGCGTACGTCGCGCGGTGATAGGTTTCCTGAAACACCTGAAAGGTCCCGATGCCGACCTGCTTGAGCACGCGCAGATCCTCGACCGGCAGCGGCGCCGCGTTGACGTTCACACGGCGGATGCCGACCGGCGTGCCTTTCGGCGATTTCACCTGATGGTCGTAAACGGTCCGGATGGTTTCAGCGAAATAGTCGGTCGACGTGTCAGGATGTTCCCCGTAAACCGCGATCACGCGCTTATGGCCGATTTTGCCGGCCAGCACGTCAATCTCCTGACGCACCTCGTCCATGTCGAGCATGCGGCGCTTCTGATCCTCGTTGCCACAGCGGAATCCGCAATAAGCGCAGCGGTTCACACAGAGATTGCTCATGTAGAGCGGCGCGAACATCACGATCCGGTTGTCGTACACCGAGAGTTTGACTGCCAGTGCCGTCTCCTCCATCTCTTGCAGCAGATCGGGATCGGTGACCTGAATCAAGGCCGCCGTCTCTTCCGGCAGCAACGTCTCGATGGCGCGGGATTTGGCCAGGATGTCACGCACGCGCACCGGATCATTCGCGGGACGGGCGGCGGCCGTCGCCAGTTTGCTCGCGATTTCCGAATCGTCAATGAAATGCTTGCCGCCCGGCAGATACCTGTCGATCTGCTCGCGGATCACGAAACGCTTGCGGTAATCGGCCGCGCCTGAAAAATGACGGATGCCCGGGCTGGGTGTTGTGACTGTCTTCGACATGGCACGCTCCTTCGTTGCCTGCGGCGGCAAGGCGTGCACAACAGTCCCACGTGCTGTGCGCACAGGATCATCGGCCCATCGGGGCGCCTGCCTTCCTCCTTGGGTCAGAGCCTCGCTCCTCCACCGCAGACGAAACGCGCCGTACGATACGCCATTCCATGCGGAGCATCAAGCATATTGTCCCCGTCAGAACAATCCCAATTACAACACACTAGCATTTATCGTCACATTTGCCGGAGGATGTGAGGCCTTTCTAAACCGTGAGCGAGCATGAGTGCCTCGTCATTCAACAGCTCGCGGGTCGGCCCGTCGGCCACGGCCCTGCCTCCGTCGAGCACGATCACGCGCGGACAAACTTCGACGGCCAGATCGAGATCGTGTGTCGCGATGATCCGCGTGTGCTCGAAGGACAACAGCAAATTGATCAGTCGGCGTCGCGCGCGCGGGTCGAGGTTCGCGGAAGGCTCGTCCATCACGAGAATGTCCGGCTCCATGGCAAGCACCGTCGCGATCGCCACGGCCCGCTTCTCGCCGGCCGAAAGCCGGTAAGGCGGACGCTCCCGGACGTGCGCCATCCCCACACGTTCCAGTGCCGACGCCACCCGGCGCTCAACCTGATCCTCGGGCAATCCGGCGTTCAGCGGGCCGAACGCCACATCCTCCGCAACCGTCGGCATAAAGAGCTGGTCGTCCGGATCCTGAAAAACCATCCCCACGGCGCGACGGGCCAACGCGACCGTCTCGCGTGTCACGGTCGTGTCGCCGATGCGCACTTCCCCCCGCGCGGTCGGCAGATAGCCGTTGAGGTGCATCAAAAGGGTCGATTTGCCCGCGCCGTTCGCACCCACCAAGGCCACCGCCTCGCCGTGCCCGATGCGAAAAGAAACGCCTTTCAGAGCTTCAGTCCCGTCAGAATAGGCATACGCCAGATCCCTGACCTCAACGATGTGGTGACTCATGCCCAAATCCCCGTCAACAGCAGGCCCAGTCCGTCAGCAAGGTTCCACACCCGCGCGATGATGAAAAAGGCCAGCCACACACCGACAAACAGGATGTCCTCAAAGCGAATGGCAGGTCGTCCTAACTCACGGACCTCCCCGTCGAATCCGCGGGCAACCATGGCGCGGTACACGCGCTCGGCGCGATCCATGGAACGCAGCAACAGTGTGCCGAGCAGCGAGCCATACGGGCGGAAACGCAGCGGGCGCCCCTTTTCAGAGCGCATCTCCACGCTCCGCAACATCTTGCCGCCCTCGTCCGACACAACGAACAGGTAGCGGTAAAGAAAAAGCAGTTGCACCACGAACACACGGGGAACCCCCATCCGCCCCAGCCCCGCGGCCAGCCGGTTCATGCCCGTGCACGCCACCAGCGCCAACGCCGCCCCGACCGTCAGCAGAAAACGCAGCAGGACCGACGCGAAGGACACCCAGCCGCCGGCAACCCCCAGCGGCCCATACGGCTGCCGGTCGAAGAACGGGTTGAAAAGGCCGACCGCCAGAGCAAAGGGTGACGCCACCCATATTTTTCTCACGATGTGACGGCCGGGAATACGGCCCAAGGAAACGAGCACAAGGGGATAGAACAGAAACGGGACCAAAGCGGAAATCTCATAACGTGGGAAAGACATCACCACCACGATAAACGCCACCGTGACGCAAGCTTTAGCCCGCGCATCGATGCGGTGCATGGGCGTGTCCATCCGCCCCAGTTCATCCATCTGCCCGAGACCGATCCAGTCCGCAACGCCCATTATGCTTCCGACCGCCCTTCTTTCGCCTTGCGCGCAAGGCTACCTTTGAGCACGACGCCCGTGAAGCAGACCAGCGCCACGGTCATCAACACGCCCACGAAGCCCGACAGCGAGGTTGCCGCACTGACCGCCGGCCAGACCCCTGCCTCAGCCTCGGCTTCACCCTCCTCCGCGCCACTGGGCTTAAACCCGTAATCGGGCAACACCGCCGTCTTGCCCTGTATCTTGGCCAGCTCACCGTGGATCCCCGCGTCGGCTCCCGCCAGCTCTTCTTTTCCGCTCACCTTGGCGATGGACCATTCAAGCCCGTCCGGACGCGTGGACGCGAACCAGCTCCCCGCGCCGCCCAACAGGACCGCCACCGCGACAAGGCCGGCCAGCACGGGCCGTCGCCCATTGCTCACGCCCGACTCCTGCGCCGCATAAAGCGCCTCCGGCCGAGCGCGAGCCACAAACGACACCACGGCGACCGTAGCGATCCCTTCCACCAGACCGATCGCCAAATGAATCGGCAGCATCAGGGCGGCAAACGCACCGAAGGGCAACTCCGAAATTCCTGAGGCCTTGGTTTCCAGAACAACGCCGAACGCCCCCAACAAAAGTCCGACCACAGCCGCACCCAGTGCCGCCCCCCAGTCCCGGATCGCTCCACCCCGCGCGTCCGTGACCGTTCTGTAGACGAACGGATAGGCCACAAAAGCCGGAAAGAACCCTAGGTTAAAGATATTGCAGCCCAATGCCAGCAAGCCGCCGTCCGCAAAAAAGAAAGCCTGCACGGTCAACACCGACGCGATCACCAATAATGCCGCGTAAGGGCCAAGCAAAACCGTCAGGATCAGTCCTCCGCCCAAATGACCACTTGAACCCGTCCCCGGAATCGAAAAGTTGACCATCTGCGCGGCGAATATAAACGCGCCCAGCACCCCCATCAAGGGTACCAGATTGTCCCGCGTCGACTGTTTGACCTTCCGGGCGCAGAGAGCGATTAATCCGCCCGACACGGCCCACATCGTCCCGCCCACGGCTGGTGAAATCAACGCGTCCGCCATATGCATGTTTTTTGGCCCCCTTTTCGTGCAAAACCGCACCGTATTACATATCAGAAAATCGTAATACCGTACAGGCCAAAGAAGCGCCTACGCCAGCGTTAAAATTGAACGATGTTCGGGGCACGGCGGATTTGCTATACTCGGCGCATGCAGTTTGATTGGAACCGATACACGTGCGAGACCGGCGTGACCTATGCCTGCGAGTTGGCGCAGTTGCGGCTGTGGCTGCAGCGGATTCCGCAGGGGTGGCAAACAGCGTTCCGGCACGAGGTGCCGCATGGATTTGCGCCGTTGCGCACGAGCATCCCGGCACCGTCCCATGTGGAACGGCGACGTTTTGTCACGCCGCCCGACGCCAAGGCCGTACGGCTGGTGCCGGTGTTGCCGGACCGTTCGGTGGTGAGTCGCCCAGAAGAGCGCATCGAGATCGCGCCGCGTCACAAGGGTCTCTTTTTCGTGACGGTTCCCGTGTGGCTGCGCGTGCAGACTGAGACGCCCCGTCCGATCGCTCTGGGCGATTACCCGACCGCGCTGCTATCCAAGACCTGGTTCGGTCATCCCGCCGAAGATGGGGAGATCGGCTATGCGCTCACCACGCGGGCACGACAGGAAATCGCGTCCCTGACCGACGTGGAGGGACGTGCCATCTGCCCGGTGTTGATTGAAAACCACACCCACGAGGCCATGGTCTTCGCACAGTTTCTGCTGAGCGTGCGGCACATGAGCGTGTATCAGACCGCAGACGGCAAGCTGTGGACCAATGAATGCCGCATGGGTTACACCGGCAGTCTTTTCCCGGCCTCGATCACGTTCGGGCGTACGGCGCCCGAGCAGGCCAAAGGGGCCAAACTCCTCTCAGAACCGCGGGAGGCACCCTCGTCCGGGCTTACGGCGCGCGTGATCGCCGATGCCATATTCAAGCAACCCTTTTAACAGGATAAAGGCCGGTGACCATTAACACCTCCAAACTGAATGCGGCGATGTCTGACTACGCGCTGCCTTTCATGGGTATCTGCGCGTGGCTGATTTTTGGCGTCTGGGTTTCATCTCTCCTGGCGCGTCTGCTCTATACCGGGCTTTCCCATAAATTGGGTGCGGATAAGGCGCGGGCGCTCTCCAAGGGGGCGAAGTACCTCTTGATCGTGTTGTTTGTCGTCTCTCTGATCCGCGGGGCCGGGGTGGATATCACGGCGGTGTTGGGCGCGGCGGGCGTGGCGGGTGTGGCGATCGGTTTTGCGTCGCAGACCAGCCTGTCCAACCTGATCAGCGGACTGTTCCTCGTGCTGGAACGGCCTTTTAAGATCGGCGATTTGATCGAGGTCGATGGATCGACGGGTACCGTCCATAGCATCGAGCTGCTCTCCACGTATATCCGCGCCTTTGACAACCGTGTGATCCGCGTCCCGAACGAGATGCTCGCCAAGTCAAAGTTCGTCAACTTGACACGCTATCCGATCCGGCGCATCGATCTGGATATCCGCGTGGCCTGCAAGGAGGATCCGATCCGTGTGATGACGGTGCTGCGCGAGGTGATCATCGCGAATCCGGCGTGCTTCAACGAGCCGGAACCGTTGATCGCGTTGAAAAGATTGAGTGGTGTGTCGCTGGATTTCCTTGTGGCGGTCTGGGTGGACAGGAAAGAGTTCCTGGCGACGCGCACGTCGCTGTTGCGGGATATCAAAGAGCGGTTCGACCGCGAAGGCATCTCCTTGCCGTATGGGCGTGTGGTGGTCGTTCAGGGTGCAGGTGAATCGACGATCAACTTTGTGAAGGGATAAGTTTGCCTATGAAAGTTTTCCGGGTGGATCCAGCAAGCTGGCGCACGGCCGTCTGCGTGGCGGCTTGCCTGATGATCGGCGTGTTGCCGGTGGTGGAATTACATGCGATGGACGCGGTCGCCGGACGGACGCTGCACACGGGGCTGATGTTTTGGCTTTGCACGGGCGTGGGTCTGGCATTGGGATATGTCGCGGTGGCACTTGTCTGCCGCAGAGGCCGGTTGCACGGCGGCGCGGTGCTGATGAGCCTGCTCCTACTGGCGTTGGCCGCCAGTGTCATCGCGCAGGGCATGTACGCGCCCCGGTTGGTTGCGGCGTGGCAAGGGGTACTGAATGCGTTGACGCGGCATGAGACGCAGTATCTGTCATTGCTGCTCCGCACGGGCCTGCTTTTTGCGGCACTACCGGCGCTGGCGGCGGGAGCGGTTGTGCGGGCCGCGCTCCAATCGTTCCGTCAAGACGCCACGGACGCACGCCCCGGAGCGACGTTCACACTGGGCGTGTTGTTGATCCTCTTTCCCGCTGGTATCGGGATGGGCCTCGGTTCAAGCGTGTTATTCCCGTGGATGGGCTTCGGGCTGCTGCGAACTGTGGCGCTCTGGTGCGGCGTGCTCGCTGGCCTCGTGCTGGCACGCGGTGTGTGGTCGATCCTGCCGATTCTGGCGGTCGGACTTGCCCTTTGCTTAAACGGTCCGACGGACTGGGATGCGGCTCTGTCCGCCGGGGTGTTCAGCCGACTGGTGCATCGCGACAGCGGCTTCGCGTACGGCAAACCCGTATTTACTCACCAGACACGGCACCATACAGTCGCGGCCTATGAAGATGCGGACTACGGATTCGTTTATGTACAGGACGGACGGCCGCTGCTGTTCGGCAACCGTTTCCACACGGCGCGGACATTGACGGCGTATGTGCCGTTGCTGTTACGCCCGTCGTGTGAGCGGGCCGCGCTCTTCGGCCCGGATGCCGGACTCTATCTGCCGTTTCTGGCGCGTGCCGGCGTGAAGGATCTTGCGGTCGGCGGATGCGATGCAGACTTGTTGAAGTTGACAATCGCGGCAGATGAGCATCTCACCGGCACGCCGTTGGACCTGACGCGTGTGTCCCGGCGCCGCGCACGTCTCACGGGGCATCAGGCTTACGACCTGATCGTTCTCGCCGGCGAACCGATGTGGATGCGCGGCACCCGCAGAGCGTACGGCGCGGGCTTGTTCGCCCGTTGCAAAGCGGCGCTCGCCCCTGGCGGACTGGTGGCGCTACATGTGGACGGGCGCGCGCTCGCGTTGCGGCGTTTCGCGGCGGTCACCCGCGACTTCGTGCGCGTTTTCCCGCACATGCAACTCTGGTGTGTCGGCGAATATGACTGGTTGCTGGTGGGGTCGGACGACCTGATCCAGAGTCCGGCCGATCAGATGCTGGCGTGCTTTGAACGTCCGCCGGTCATGCGCGATTTTGCACGCGCGGGGGTACTCGCCCTGCCGGAAGCGTTGGCCGGCATGGTCTGCGATGGGGCGGGCGCGGCGCCATGGCTTGAGCGTGCCGGTTTTGAAAGCGTCCGCGCCAACGCCTGGCGTGTGCCGAAGGTCGCGTTTGGCACCGGAATATGGGAAGGCCTGCTGACACCGCACGCGCTGGAACCTGTCCGGCAAAAGACGCTGGAATGGTTGCTGCCGGGCGAGACGGATGTGGGGGTCTATCAGGCCATTCGCGAAAGAACGCTCGCGTGCGCCGATGCGCGTACGCTGGCTGCGCGTGCGCTGGCGCAGACGGCGGCGGGACAGGGGGAGGCCGGTCTGGCCGATGCGCGCGCGGCCGCGAAACTCAATGCGCGCGATCCGCTGTTGACGCGTCTGGCCGAGAGTCTGGAGCTGGAAGGAAGACGGCGCATCGCGATCGGTGAATTCAAGGGCGGACTCAAGTGTTATGAGAACTTACTCTCCTTCTCGCCGGGCTCCGCGTATGCGCACTATGGCATGGGCTTCTGCCTGCGGGCAAGCGGCGAACCTGAGACCGCCTATCTGCATTTCGCGCGCGCGGTGGCTACGGCACCGGAACAAATCGGCTTCAGGATGGAGTTGGCCCAAGTGGCGGCATCGATCGGCGAATACGCGGAAGCCGACCGGCAGTACGAGGAGATTCTGCGGCGGGAACCCGATCACGCGGAGGCGCTTTACCGGTACGCGGCCTGCCTGTCAGCCCAAGCAAGGGCTGACAAGGACATGGCGCGCGCACTGACGCTGGCTGAAAAGGCCTGTCACGTAACGGCGTGGCAAAATCTCGAGTACGCTTACGGCCTCGCCAATCTCTACCTGGATGCGGGCCGAGTGATGGAGGGCATGGGGCTCAAGCGGCGTCTGAAGGAACAGGGGCGCCCGTGAATGGGCACGTCAAAGATCCGGCGCCGGCGCATGCGGATTTTTCGAGCCTGATGCCGGATGCCGTCCTGGATGCCGTTGAGCGTGCGACCGATCAACGCTGTTCAGGGGTCATCCGGGCGTTGCCGAGTTACATCAACCGTGTTTTTACGGTGGGACTTGAGAACGGCGAACGTGTCGTGGCGAAGTTTTATCGGCCCGGACGCTGGAGCCGTGACGCGATCCTTGACGAGCATGCATTCGTGTGCGCCTGCGCGGAGGCGGAGATCCCGGTGATTGCGCCGCTGCCGTTCGCGCAGGGCGGCACGCTGGGCGATGTGAACGGCATCTCGTTTGCCCTGTTTCCTCAACGCGGTGGCCGACCGGTCGAGCCGGCCGATCCCGGTCATGCGCTCTGGGGGCGTCTCGGCGCATTGCTCGCGCGCGTTCATCGTGTCGGCGAGCGTGCATCCGCGCCGGCCCGGCTCACGTTGCATCCGCTCTCCACCACGACGGCAGATCTCGATTATCTCTTGGATCACCATTTTCTGGAGCCGCGTGAGGCGGCGCGGCTAGAAGCGTTCGGCGGGGATTTGCTTGATGCGGTGACGCCGCTTTTTGACGGGGCCGAAACGATCCGGCTGCATGGCGACTGTCAACACACCAATGTGTTGGAGCGGCCCGATTCCGGCCTTTTCCTGATCGACTTCGATGACATGATGAACGGTCCGCCTGTCCAGGACGTGTGGATGTTGTTGCCCGGCCGCGTGAACTCGACGCGCGTCGAACTGGAGCAGATCATCGAGGGCTATGAGTCGTTCCGGGCCTTCGACCGTGCAAGTCTGCGCCTGATCGAGCCGTTACGTGCGATGCGCATGATCTACTATCTCGCCTGGTGCGCGCGTCAGGCGGGTGACGCGGCATTCCGGCAGAACCATCCCGAGTGGGGTTCGCGCAGCTTTTGGGTGAGAGAGCTGAGCGAGCTGGAAGAGCAGCTCGCGATCATTCGGGAGACTGCAGATCATTGCGGCGTTCTTTGAAGAAATCCTGCAGGATAGCGCGACACTCGGGCTCAAGAATCGCGGGCAGCACCTCGGGACGATGGTTGAGCCCAGGGTGATTCAAGATCGAAAAGACCGAATGACCGCCGCGCTTGGGATCGGAGAGGCCCCACACCACCAGCGGAACGCGCGCCAGCACGACCGCTCCGGCACACATGCAGCACGGCTCTTTCGTCACGTAAAGAATGGTGTCCGTTAGGCGCCAGTCTCCCATGGCGGCGGACGCCTGCGTGAGCGCGATCATCTCGGCGTGCGCGGTGGCATCCTTCAGCATTTCGGTCTGGTTGTGGGCGCGCGCCAGGACACGGACCGCCGCCAACGGCGTTTCGGCCGAGTCGGGGCGTCGGATGATGACACAGCCTGTCGGGACCTCGCCGGCATCTGCAGCCTTGGCGGCCTCGCGCAGCGCAAGGCGCATGAAGTAGGCGTGAAAATCGGGTGTGAGCGAATTGGGTGTGTTCATGAAAGTCCGATCAGATCACGGATATCATCGAAAGATAGTTTCTGCATGATGGCGGCATCGGTCGCGCCGACTGTGGCGTCGATGACCGCCTGCTTACGCCGCTGCATCTCCAGCACTTTCTCTTCGACCGTGTGCTCAGCGATCAATTTGATGTTGTAGACCGTACGCTTCTGGCCGATGCGGTGGGCACGGTCGGTCGCCTGATCCTCGACCGCCGGATTCCACCACGGATCAAAATGCACGACCGTGTCGGCGCCGGTCAAGTTCAAACCGGTTCCCCCCGCTTTGAGGCTGATCAGGAAAACCGGAATATCGGGATTGAGATTGAAACGCTGGCATTGTTGCAGTCGGTCTTGCGTGGATCCGTCCAGATAGCCATAGCTGTGTCCGCGCCGATCCAGCTCTTCACGCAACAGTTTCAGCATGGAAACAAACTGACTGAAGACCAGAATGCGGTGACCGCCGTCGACAGCCTCATCCAACAGTTCCAGAAAGGCGTCCAGTTTCGCGGAAGGCGCCTCATACGCGCCCGGCTGGTGATGTTCCTTGAGCAGGTCGAGATGACAACATGCCTGACGCAGGCGCATCAGAATCGCCAGGATCTCAAAACGGGCGCGGTCGAATCCCTTTTCGCTGACCAGATTCCCCACCTTGCGGCGTGACTCAGCGAGCAGATCGTTGTAGACGCGTTGCTGGTCGGGCGTCAGTGTACAGAAGGACACCTTGGTGATCTTGTCGGGCAGATCTTTAGCCACGTCTTTTTTCAGTCGCCGCAAGAGGAAAGGATGAATCTTGCGCCGCAGTTTGGCCTGTGCCAGCTCACCCTCGCGATCACCGGCCGCGATCGGCTGTTCGTAATTCACCCGGAACGTGTCGTAGTCACCCAGATACTCCGGCATCAGGAAGTCCATGATCGACCAGAGATCGGCCACGCTGTTCTCGACCGGCGTCCCGGTCAGCACCAGCCGGTTGACCGCATGGATTTGTTTGGCGGCGATCGCATTCTGCGTGGAACGGTTCTTGATGTGCTGGGCTTCATCCAGCACAGCGACCGAAAAGAGGAACGGCCGGTAAGCGTCGAGGTCGCGACGCAACAGGGCATAGGACGTGATCACCAGATCGCTTTCAGGAATCTTCGCGAAAAGCTCTTCCCGGTCGGGGCCGCTGATAACTAAGCGCCGCAGATGCGGCACAAAGGTTGCCGCTTCACGGTTCCAGTTCTCGACCAGACTGGTGGGACAGACCACCAGTGCCGGCTTGCCGGCGGCCTGCGCGTCGGAACGCGGCAGGCTGAGCCAGGTCAAGGTTTGCAGCGTTTTGCCGAGGCCCATCTCATCGGCCAGCAAGCCGTTGAGCCCGCTGCTTTCCAGAAAAGCAAGCCAGTAGACACCTTCCTTTTGGTAGGGACGTAACGTTTGGTCAAGAGGGCCGAGCGGGACCGGTGAAAAACGACGGTTCCCCGTACGATTACGGGCGGCCGCCTTTTCGCGCCAGTCCGGCGGGTCTTCGACGTCGATACCGTCGAGGGCGTTGAGCGAGGCCTGCACAAAAGGCGCATAGACCGAGGGCAGCAGGAAGTGGCCCGGCTGAGTGCTTTCGCGACTGCGGCAATCCGTAAAGACGGCGCGCATCGCTTCCACGGCCTCGCGGTCGATCAGGAGGGTCTCGCCGTCACGCTGGATGAACGAGTCGCCGCAATTGATGGCGCGTTGCACATCCGCAGGCTGCAGCGTGCCGCGACCGGGCAGGTCGAAGGTATAGCCGACATCGAACCACCCCGCGCGCTGTTCGGCGATCTGCACCACGGGGGTGACCACCGGCATGTCATCCAGCAGCGCCAACAGCTTGCCGGAAAGATCGACCTTCCAGCCGGCGCGGATCAGCGACGGGTAACCGCTGCCGAAAAAATTCAGGACGTTGCGTGTGCCGACCAATGTGACAGACGCGCCCTCGCCCGAGAATCCCCAGGACATCAAACGCGAGAGCGCTGCTTGTTCTGCGGACAGGTTACGCGTCTGATAAGCCAGAATGTCAGTCGGATCCGGTTGCGCAAATTCAGCCTGCGTGTCCGGCTGAGCGGCCGCAACGCGGTGCGAACCGTAAACGGCGGTCAAGGTGGCGCGCAACGAAGCCCCGCCACCTTGCAACTCGAGGTGGAATGTTGGGTGACCGGGCTTGACCGCGAAGAGATCAGGCTCCAACTCCATCTCAACCTGAATCAGCGAGCGGAGCTGCGGCAAGTCACGCCGCAAAAAGTTGATCACCCGGTCGCGCGTAACGATTTCATCCTGACGGTAGATGCTGTGATACGGTACCGGCAGCACGTTTTTCATCGGCCACAAGTGCCCGTTCGCAAGAACCAGCCCACGGTGTCCATTCACGAGAAAAACCGGCAGTTCGCCCTCGCGGGCATGCGGCAACGTCGCGAACGGATAGATCAGCAACTCACCGGTGTCCTGATCCAGATCCACACGTAGCGTGACCGTCACAGGCACACTTTCGATGGTCAGCGGCCCTGAGCCCTCGACCTGCACGATGGCGCGAGCGGCAACCGCCAGCACGTTCAGCAAATCGGCGGTGGCGAGCGTGCAGCACGCGGGCGGCGGGCCTTCGCAAATGTCCTCCAAAACGGCGAGGAGCGCGTCCTCTTCGGGGGACAGCGCAAGAGCGATATGCCGGGGAATCGCTTCGGGGGAAAGCACACGCCCTTCCACAAGAAGCTGAAACCGGAGCGCCGCCTGGCCATGCCGACAATCGGCTGTCCAGGTCTGGGGCAGTGTCAGTTGCACGCGGGCCGGGACGCCGCGTGCGCTGCGCTGGATATAGGCCGCGTCATCGACCGTCGCGAGCCGGCGCGCGCGACGTTGCTCCTCACGGTAGGCCTGCTCACGTAATGGATCAGAGTGGCGCAACATTAAGGTAATGCCAAGTGCGACCACATGCGGGCAGACCAGCCCCTGATTACGGTTGGTAAAACAGGGACAGAGGCTTTCAATGCTTCCGTCAGGACGGATCCTTAGCTTGGTGTAGATTTCTGACGCGGACTCACGCGCGATGACACCGCTGATCAGGTCCCCCTGCATATCGGCCTTGAGGACTCGCCCCTTGCGGACAGTCTCCGCGGCTTGCGCGTATACGGCCTCACCACCCCAGCCCAGGAGCATTTTTTTCGTTATTGCCGATGGCAGCATGGGATCAGTGAGCCGATTTCGGTGACAGGTGCGGTTCGTGCAGCGGCCCGATCACTTCGATCTCTTCGACAAGGTGGCCCACCGGACGGGGCATTGGTATAAAGGTGAGCATCACCCACGTAATCACACAGGTTACGATGCCGACGACCAAGCCGATCTTCAGCCATTCAAAAAAGGCAATGTGCAGGTGACCGCGTTTCTCAAGCAGTCCCAAAGCGACAATGTTCGCGGTGGAGCCGACAGCGGTGATATTCCCGCCAAAGCAGGCACCGAAGAGCAGTGCCCACCAGAGCAGATTGTAGTCCGCCGAACGCTCGACGAGCGCTTGAATCACAGGCGTAAAAGCGGCGACGAACACAATGTTGTCCACAAAAGCAGATCCGACTGCGGAAATGGCCAGTACAAACGGCACCATGGACGTAGGCCCACCCTTGACGAGGCCGCTCAGCTTGTCGGCCAGATTGCGGGTGATGCCCTGTTCTTCAAGTCCGCCGGCGATTGCAAAGAGCAACATGAAGAAGAGCAAAGTCCACCATTCCACATCGTGCTCGATATAGTGGCGTGCGCGATTAGGACGATAGGCCATCAGCAGACCGGCGATGACGAGCGGCGTGATGATAAGAAAGGCGTTCTTATTTTCCACGCCGGTCAACCCGAGGATATTCTCGATCTGATGGTGGAAGGCAATGATACAGACGGTCGCCACCAGGACGAACAGGCCGCGGCGGTACGGGATGCGGATCAGCGGGCCCAGCCCATGGTGCACCTGGCGATGCTCTTGCATCACAACGGTCATCTGATGGATGGTCTTGCGGTACCAGAGCAGAACAATGCCGAGCGTGGCCAGCAACGACACAAAGGCGACGGGGGTGGCCCCGGAAAGGAACTGGCTAAAATTGAATCCCGCCTTATTGCCGATGAAGATGCCGACCGGGTTGCCAAGCATGGTGGCGGCGGAACCGATATTGGTGCAGAGCACCGCGATCAGCACAAACGGGGATGACCGGATCTTGAGCGTGTCGCAGACCTGGAAAACCAGAGCCAAAACCACCACGATGGAGGACACCTCGTCCACGACGCTGGATAGCAAGGCGGACAGACAGCAGAGAATGATCGTGAAGGTCATTCCGGTCATCCGCTTTTTGTTGATGATCGCCTGAATCACCCAGGTGAGGAAGCCAAGGTCCTTTAGGGCGCCGACGATCACCATCATGCCGACCAGGAAAAAAATGATGTCGAGTTCGGTTGCGCGCAACATGCCGTGCAGGGTCATGGCGCGTGAGCCGATCAGCACCGCCACACCGATGAAGGCCACCGCGACACGGTGTGTCCAGAAGAAGAGCGTGGTGCAGATGACGGCAATAAACGTGCAGACCGCAACGATCGAGAGGGGGGTTGGCGCGAGTCCGAGTTGATGCGCCCCCCAGCCGGCGAGGGCGGTGATGGCAGCCATGACTCCGATTTTGACGAGTACGCGCAGGGGGGGGATGATGACAACCGGTTCGCTATACATGAAACGTTACTCCCTGAAAACCTTATTTAAGAAGATGGGCAGGTCGATGATCCCCATCAGCTTCTTGCCATTTAACACATAGCATTTTGAGGCATTGCGGCGGGTCATTTCTCCGGCCACAGACACGGCCGGTGCGTTCATCTGAACCGATGCATATTCGTTAAGCAGAATGTCGGAAAGCCAGGTGTTCTGCTCGTTATGCAACACGCTGGTGAATGGCTCAAAGTTGACGATCGGCGACAGATCGCTCATCCAGAGCAGATAATCCGGCAGGCAGACTTTGAGCAGGGCACCGGCACTGACCACCCCGACCATATCGCCATCACGGTCCACCACCGGGATTTCGCTGAGGTTCTTGCTGATGAAACAGTCGATCGCGGTCTTGAGGCTATCGTTGTTGCGCAGGGTGATCAGTTCGTCGCGCATAATATCAGCCGCGCACACATACTCGGGCAGCATCATGCCGCCGCGTTCGAAAAACCGCATGACTTCTTCGGCGCTTTTCAGGTGCGAGACCGCCTTTGCAGCGTTCCGGTCGCGCAAAATGCTGGCGAGCGAGCGCAGGATCTGCAAATAGAGGCCCGGCTGATCGCGCGGGATCAACACCAGCAGGATCAAATGAACCGGCGGCTTGTCGTCTGCAAAAGGAATGCCGTTCGCGGACGTGGCGACGCCGACATAGGGCCGCTGCAAAGCGTCGAGACGCGCATGCGGGATGGCAATCCCGTTGGCGACCACCGTGTCGTTCGCGTTTTCACGCTCGATGATGGCGTTGTAATACCCGTCAACCTCCATGATGCCATGGCCGCTGGCCAGGTGCCTCAGCAGATGTTGAATCATCTGATTCCGGGAGATGTCCTCCTGATGAATCAGAATGTCATCCGCGCTGAAAAACGAAGTCAACGCGAGACTGCTTTTCATGGGCGTCACTTTCTTTAGCATGCTTTCAACCGTTCCGTTTGCCCGATTCAGAATCGCCGCCGCCTGTTAGGCAATTCGCCTTTTTTCACGACGGTCACAGTATAACGGATACAGACAGCAGGTTCAACCTCAACCGCGACGCCCCGCGGGATATAATACGCAAAAAATGTTACCGCCGCAGCGGATCCCGCGAACACCCGCCATCGCCTCCAGCGCCCACACTAGCGGATAAAGTTGTTCGTGATACCAAAGCAGAGAGAAATAGAGCCCGATTGGAGACGGTTCTAATGTCGCAGCACTCCCGTTTTTCAGTAACCACGCTTGACCGCGTCTGGCCGCTTCGGCACAGCCGGCATCCCCGCCCCGCAGCGCAACCACAGCCAACGCCGTCTCCTCGGCGGTTACACATGATGTGCCGGCGCTCCAACCTCCGTCAGCCCGTTGGGCCTGTACCAGCCAGCGTTCTCCTGCAGCCAGCATTTCCGCCGCTTCCACCGACCTTCCGACTGCAGCCAACGCCGGTTGTGCGGCGCGCAGGGCATCCACCACGCGGGCGGTCCCCACAACCGGATTTCTTCCATTCTCTGCCTCCTGATGGCCGAACCAGAGCGGCACCCAATAACCTGTTTGATGTTGTTCCCGTTTCAGGTAATCCACCAAACGGCGCATAGCGACGTCGAGCCTTTTCCTGTCCCGTCGCGTCAGGGCCGCATCATCACGCCAGGCAGACCATGCCGCCAAGGCGTGCGCACTGATGTCAGGACAGCTCCGGTCAAAAGGTAGCCGTCCCCAACCGCGGCAGAAGGTCGGTATCCCGCCATCGCGATTCTGCATGGACAACAGCCAGCTGATGCCTTTGAGGACAGCCGACATCAAAGGTCGCGTGCAGTCCGCCTCCTTCAGCCTATGAAGCGCTATTAAAGCACCAGCCGTATCATCGGCATCCGGGACACCTCCCGGCAGATCGGTCCACGCCCACCCCCCAGGGGGCGCACCGGTAAACGGATGACAGCACCGGTGCTGGGTCGCCACCAACCAATCGGCGATACGTTCCATCTCCGAACGGGGAACCCGTGCCTCACCATCCGGCAGCCCCGAGCGGGCCGCGACAACGGCGCGTGTCGCCAATGACGTCACCCAGGTACGCAGATTGGAGTCAATCGCCCAACTCCCGTCCGTCCGTATGGACTGGCGGAGAAATGCGCACCCTTTCTTCACGACCGGATGGCCGTCATAACCCGCATGACGCAAAGCCAGACACACAAACGCGGTTAGCGGGATCGCATCAAGAAAACCACCATGCGACGGCTGCAACCTTTCAAGCCGGTACAACAACAGGCTAGCCACCCAACGCCCCCAGGGCCACCGGCCACGCACACGCGCCACGCACACATGTCGGCACAAGCCAACCGAAATCAATGCCGGGAGCGCATAGCTCACCACTTGAAGCCTGAAGAACCGAAAAAGTTGCCGAGGCATCAGCGCCAGAACAAAAGGAAGCGGCGGCACATGCAACCAGGCCGTCTCATCTTCGGCACACATCGCGAGAAACGCAAGGATCGGTACAGCAAAGGTCCGGTCATCGCCATACACATCACCCAACGCTCTCATGATACGTTCCGGCGCCGCCTCTCCACCGAGACGCGCGGCAAGCCAGGCCTCGGCTCGCGTCAAGACAACCTCGCATGCCTGTCCGTCAATGACCTCCCGCCGCGACAACGCACGCAACGCCGCAAAGCCAATCAGGCTTGCACTCAGGTTGGATGGGCTGTCCGGCGTGTCCCCCCATCCACCATCCGGATTGGCGTGGGCCACCAGCCAGGACGCGCCAGCGGCGGCCAGATGACGGTGAGCCGTATCCCCTTCGGCCAACAGGACAGCGGCAAGCGCGGTAGATAGCGCACTCGATGCCAATTCACCGGTCCAAACCCCCGTGGCCGTGTTGCGCAAAGCCATGACACGCGCCAACAGCCCTTCACAAAACTGGACGCAAGTTTCCACATCTTAACCTATCGCTTGCTTTTACCGACAACTCCCAGATCAGCATTCCCCCTTTGACTGCGGCGGGGCACCGCAGTATCCTGTGCGCATGACGACACCGCTTCATCTCGTGCTGGTCAAGCCGCAGATCCCGCACAACACCGGCGCGATCGGCCGCCTGTGTGTGGGCCTCGACTGCGCGCTCCATCTGATCCGTCCACTGGGCTTTCATCTCTCCGACGACTACGTCCGCCGCGCCGGTCTCGATTACTGGCAGTATCTGCGCCTCACCGTGCACGATTCGTGGTCCGGTTTTCTCGCGACCGCACAGCCGCCGCGCCTCTTCTTTCTCAGCACACGCGGCACGCGCACGCTCTACGATTGTACCTTTCAGCCGTATGACGCGCTGGTCTTCGGCAACGAAGGATCCGGTCTGCCGCCTGACTTCTACAACGATTACCGCGACAGCCTCGTCACCCTGCCCATGCCCGGGCCACACGCGCGCAGCATCAACCTGGCCAATGCCGCCGCCATCGCGGCGTACGAGTTCCACCGCCAGGTCGGCTTCCTCACCCCAACACCGAAGTGCTAGCTCACGGGCCGTCCCACTCCAGCCGCAGGCGGTAGAAACGCTGCGGCGCCAGCACGGGATCGCGCAGAATCAACCAGCCCTCATCCAACCCTACCGGCAGATCGGACCGGGAATCGAACAGCCGCTGCGCCGCGTTCCAATCGCGCAGGTTCGAGGAAGCCTCGACCACACAGGTCACGTCGTCACGCCCGGGGTCGTAAGGGAAGCGGTACGCCCATCCGTCAGCCGTCTCCTCGCAGCGCGGATACCGCAACGCCGCCGGCGTGTCCCATCCCATGCCCAGCACGTAACGCGTCAGGTTGGCAATCCCGTCGCCGGCCGGTGTGGCCCACGGCCCCGCCACCGACTCGTCGTCACGTTCGCCCGTCGTGACAAACATCTGCTCGCGCCAAGCGCGATAGGACGCCGGCGCCGCACCGAAACGCACCTCCACGACGCGCCCCCCTTCCTCGGCCCCGTTCCACGCCACGCGTACCGGCACCGTCACCACCTGCGCGTCAGCGGCCGGCCGCCACCGTGTTCCGCCAAACTGATGCTCCCCCGCCGCGTCCGGCACATAGACCGCTTGCGGCGCAGACCGCACCGCCGCAGCCAACCCGGCATCCAGCGGCGCGAACAGCGCCCCGCGGAATGTCGTGCCGCTGCCCGACACATAGAGCCGCAGGCCGCCCAGCGCCCCGGAAATGGCCGCCGTGCGCAAGACCCCGTTGACGCGCGCGTCGTCGCCGGCCTGCTGCAGCACCGCTTCGATCACGACACCGCCCGCAGACGGCACGGTGATCACATTGCCGCCCTCAACCCGTACCGCGCCCGTCCCGCTGAGTGCGCCCAACGACGCGCTGCCCGTAAAGCTCAACGTCCCGTTCGCCACCTCGACCGCCGCGGTCAGGGCCGTGCCGAACGGCAGCATCAGCGTCCCCGCCCCGCTCTTGACCAATCGACGGCCCCCTTCCAGCGTGCCTGTAAACTGAAGCGCGTTGCCTGCCCCCTCCACATGCACGCCTGCGTCGCCGACCAGCCTGAGCGGCGCAGACACCCGCGCCTGGTTGCCCTGCCCGCCCGGATCATATCGGAGCGCCCCGCTCTTGCCGAGTCCGGCTCCGTCCGGCAATGCCGCATCACGCCCGAGTCCCTCGATGGTCACCGTGCCGCCCAACGCGTAGGCGCGCGGCATACCGCCCGAACTGCCGGAGGTCATCCTCACCTGACCGCCAGGCTGTACCCGCACACCGGCGGCCTGCGGCGGCGCGGCGGGCCCCGTCACGCTCAGCACGCCCTCTTCAACCACCACCTCGCCCGTGAAGGTTTTGCCGTCGCCCGTCAGCGAGGCCATCCCCACGCCGCGCTTGATCACGCCGCCGGGCCCGCTCCACGACTCGCGCAGGCGCAGTGCGCCATACTCGTCATCACCATCCAAGTTCGCGATATCCAGCTCCAGCGGCGAGTGCAACACACAACCGGACTCGACCGTAAACTCAACCCAGCCTGATCCGCTGCCAGTCACGCGGATGCATGCGTTTCCGTCTGCGCCGCCGTCCAGATGCACCGTGCACCCTGCTGACGCGTCACGCAACCGCGTGACAGCCGCTCCGTTCTGCTCAAAGGTGATTCGGCCCACGGTCACCGCCTGTTGCACCATGACAGTCCGGTCCGCCGCCGCCGGAATCCGTACCCGCGTTCCCGCCCCGTCCGGCACCAGATGCCCCTGCCAATTGGTCGCGACCTGCCACACGCCGTCCCCGGCCGGCAGGAACGCCGGTTCGGGATAGACCAGGCTGAACGAAGCCTCGCACAGGGCGCTCCACACACCCTGGTTCAGCGCGCGCGCCTTGATGGCGCCCGCGTTCGTCACCGTCACGCTCGCGCCACACGCCACGGCCGTGTCCGAGACCCCACCCGAGAACGCGACACGCGGATCGCTGCCGTCGAACGTCACATACACCGTGCCCTGCGGTGCGCTGACACCGACCGTCGTGCCGTAAGCCAGCGTGCCGCCGTGCGGGGTGAACGTCGGTGCCGCAACCGAAGGATACAGGCCGGCGTCACGCAGATGACCCACAAACACACTGGTCCGCGACGGGAAATAATCGGACAGCAACCATGCCCGTTCTGCGGCCCACTCATTGGTGCCGTAACGCGGGATCGAACTGGTGGCCGGCGTCACGTCGCGGCGGTAGGCACCCCAACGCACGGCCTCGCCATAGATGGCGGGCTCGACACGAGCCGCCAGTGCCGCGAACGATGCCGCCGCATTCGCAGGCGTCAAGGCACCGTCGTTGAAAAGAGCGCGGTGCGCGCGGTCGGCGAAGCGCAGACGATATTCGGCATTCGCGCACAATGCCGTGTGCAGATAGGCTGGCCCTGCCGTATGCGTTGCGCCGGTCTTGTTGTCAGCCACCGATTCAAGCGTGCGCTCAGAGTCCCAGCAGAAAAAGAGGTAACCGGCCCCCGCTTCACGGCGGCGTACCGCATTCCAGTTGTGGTGCGGCCAATCGTTGTTCCCCGCGTAGAAATTGATCAGCATGTAATCGATCAAATGATCGATCGCGAGGTACTGGCTGATCGCCTCATAACTCTCGCGCGTGCTGACCCCCGCCTTCGCGATGTTATGCATCGCGTTCCACGCCACGTTGTCGCCGTCGCGGATGCCGTCCGGCGTCATGGCGTCGTAATCCTCGCGTTCCCCCCCCAAGCAGGAGGCCGCAAAAGCGGCGTCGGGTCGCTCGGAAACGTTGTAGAGGCCCCAGTAGAGACCATTTAAAAAGAGATGCACATGATTGCCGTGCGAGCCGACACCGCTTATCGCCACCTGCGTGTTACGGATCCACTGGTCGCGCATGTTGGTGCCGCGCGGCCGCTGGCTAGCGTCTGTGTGCGTCCAGGCGTTGTTATATTCCGCGCGCAGAATCAGCGTGTTGAAATCCGCCAGCGGCGTGCCGCCCTCGGCCAGTACGGGCACCTTCAGCCGTCCCGGCCCGTAGGCGTCTTTGAACAGCAACCGCAGCGACTTCTTGGGGGTGTTGCTGAAAAGACGGCTGGCACCGCCCTGCACCCGCAGCGCGGCGTCGACCTGCACCTGCCCCACACCGTTAGTGAGCCACTCCGCCGAAACACCCCGCTCAACATCTTTGTGATCTTCAGGATTGGCATAGACACCGCCTGAACCGAACAGGTCGTCGACCGAAGCCGTCAACGCGAGCACGGGCACAGCCTGCAGGGCCCGCCGCAATGCCTCCGCGTGGCCGGGCTGCGCGGCGGCGTTGGTGCTGATCACATAGCTGGTGTAGGCATACCCGTTCCAGTCGGCCGGATACCCCGCCGGCCGGTTGGTCTGGGCCAAAACGCTGTCCAGAAAGAGATAGGTGTGCGTCACCACGGAACGGGTCGGCAAGGCCCCCTCCTTCACCGCCACGGCACGCACTACGGTTGTGGTGCCAATGGCCAGCGGCCCGGTATAGCGGAATCCGTGAGTGGCCGCAGGCACCGACCCGTCGAGCGTACAGTACACGGCGGTGCCCGGGTCGTCGTGGCTGATCGTGAGCGTGAACGGCGCGTCATGGATGCCGCGTTCATGCGAAAAGCGCGGCAGATCAACCGGCGGGCCATAGGCTTGCGACGTATTGGCCGCGCCCGGCGTGGGCTGCGCGAAATAAGCGAACGCGCCGCTGCCGTCCGGCATGCGGCCATACGAGGCCCCGCTCGGCAAGGCCGGCACCGTCACGGCATCTGCCAGCACGCCATCCGGCCGCGTCAGCAACAGCGGTTCCCCGTCGGCGCTGAGGCTAAAGTTCGCGTGCAGCTCCGGAACCGGCGGCTCATTTGGGTAAGGCAGGCCGTAATAGCTCGCCAGATGGCGTTCCACCGCATGACGCTCCGCATTCGGCAACGCACGGTTGAAGATCACCACCTCGGCGATATCCCCGTCAAAAAAACGGGTGTTACTGTCGGAATTACCGATGGCCATCGTCGTGTAACCGGTGAGCAGGGCGGCCCCAGGGTCACGTTCCATGCTGCCGCGCAGGATGCCGTCGCGGAAGAGGCGGGCGATCGGCGTGTCGCCCGCGCTGTTCATGAGCCCGGCCACCTGGCTCCAGACCTCCTTCGTCATCGTCCCGGCACTACGGATGCTGTCGAGTGCAGCCACACGCAAGCGGAGTTCACCGTTAGCATTGATTTCAAAGTGGGAGTTCTGCAAACCGCCCCAAGCGCCGAAAAGACCGGACGTTGTTTTCCCGCCCCACCGGCAGACCATGAAGATCGAGAAGTCACGTAGACTGGTCATGCCATTGAAGCCAGCGGCCGGCAGGAGGAGCTGCTGCGAGGACGAATGGGTAAACCGCACGGCCGACCGCCCGTTGACGGCATTCGCGGCCAAAACCGGCTGTGCGGTCACCACCGTTTGCGTGGCATGTTTCCCCGCGCCGCTGAGGTCGGGCCAAACCGGAATGCTGCTGCCCGCACTGTATCCCGCGTTGTCCGCCCGCAGCCAGAGCACCAGACCGGAGACGTCTTGAGGCGAGTCCAACATGACAATATCCTGCACGTTGGTACGGTCTTTGCCCGAGGCAAAGACCAGCAGGCGTTTCCCCGGCTCAAGCGTCCAGGACGGAAAACGCCATTTCATCGGCGTGTCCGTCCGGTCCGAAAGGCCCCAGCCTGCGAGATTCACCGGCTCCGGCCCCCGGTTCAGCAACTCGATCCAATCCGACGAATCGTTATCTTCATCACGCAACGCGCCGGCGTTGGACGTCTGCACCTCGTTGATCACCAAGTCAGCCGCGATCAGGCAGGCAGGCCCGAACAACAGTGCCCCGGTTACCGCTAAGCAGTCGAACAGCCGGCTGTGACGCGTCATGGTGCATCTCCATCGTCACGACTCACCGTGATCACGCGCGTTTCGGGATCGTCGGTGAGCGACACGCGCACATGCAGCGCATCCGGCGGGATCAGTTCACCCGCACGTTCCGGCCACTCCACCGCCACCACAGCCCCGGTCTCCAGATATTCAGGATAGCCGATGGTCAACAGGTCATCCGGCCCGCTCAGGCGATAAAGATCCATGTGCACCAGCGTGAACGACGCCGCACGGTGTTCCGTGCAGACTGTAAAGGTCGGGCTGGTCAGCGGGCGTTTCAACCCCAGCGCAAAGCCCAGCCCCTGCACAAAGGTCGTCTTGCCGGCACCGAGATCGCCGTGCAGCGCGATCACCGTGCCCGGCGCCAGCAGGCACGCGACCTCGGCGGCCACCTGCCAGGTCTCCTCAACCGAACGGACGGTATAGGTTTTCCGGATCATCGGCTCAGCCACGCGATCACCTCATCCGTAAACCGGTCCATGTACTCGTCCGCAAACGCCGACGCATGGGGCATCCGCACCAGCCCCGGCAGGTCGGCCGCCAGCGGCGAATCCGCTTCGAGCGGCTCATGCGCGAACACGTCCAGACACGCGCCGCGCAATGCGCCCTTCCGAAGTGCGCGCGCCAACGCGGCCTCATCGATGCAGTTGCCGCGTCCCACATTGTAGATCACCGCATGACGCGGCAGCCGCGACAGCCGGGCGGCATCGATCAGCCGGTCGGTGCCGGTGTCGGCGGGCAACACCAGAATCAGATGATCGGCTTCTGGCAAAACGGCATCGAGCCGGTCGGCCGCGAGCTGACGGTCATCCCGGCCGAACCAAGGCGGACGCCGCGCCGGCGGCCTGCGCCTCACCCCGGTCACGCGCACGCCGAATGGCTTGAGCAGGCGCCCGATCGCCTTGCCGATATGGCCGAGACCGAGGATCACCGCGTGCGACCCCTGCAGCAGACGCACGTTGCCGTACAAGGCATCGCGCGGCCAGAGCTCGCCCCGGAGCTGGTGCGCGAAAGCCGTGAAAAGGCCGCGCTCGAAGGCCAGCATCATGCCCAGCACGGTCTCGGCCATCAGCGGCCCATGAAACGTGCCGTAGCGCACCGTGACCCCCGGCGGCGGCTCGAGCGGCGACAGATCGCGCCCGGCGGCGCTGGAGAGCACGGCACGCAGGCGCGGTGCACGCGCGAACCACTCCTGTCGGAACATCCAGGAGACCACCACCTGCGCCTGCGGCAACGCGCGCAGGCAGGCGCGTGAGCTGTGGCACCACGTCACGGTCGCGGCGGGAAAAGCCTGGCGCAACCGCGCGATCTGCTCCCTGCGGATGCAGAAGTAGGGCACCGACGCCTCTTGGTACACGACGATCGAATCAACCTTCATTCCCATTCACCCCAACCGAAACCCGCGCTCACTCTTTCTTCGAGTTCAGCAGCGTGCCGCCGAGGTTGTAATTCTGCGGCGGCTGCGGTTGCCCCAAACCCACTCCGCGCGACATGAGCGCTTTGAGTTCCGCAAGGTGCGTTGTATACACGTCACGCGGCAAACAGCCGTGCCTCTTGCACAGCGAAGCGGCCATGCCCACCACCTCGCCCATCATGCCGCCGGTCCGCATCACGCGCACCGTGCCGAGCGCCACATGCGTCACGCTGATGTTGCGGCCCGCCATGAAAAGGTTCTCGACGTTTTTCGAATAGAGGCAACGGTACGGAATGGGATACGGGTAGATCTTCTGGTGTTTGGCGACCGACTTGAACTCGGCCCCCGGGAAGAAACGGCTGTTCTTGGGGTCGGGATAGTGCAGATCGATCGTCCACGTCGTCACGGCCGTGGCATCGGGATAGGGAACCCGGTTCACCAGATCCTGCTCTTTCAGCACAAGATCACCGATCAGGCGGCGCGACTCGCGCTTACCGGCGACATAGGCCACCCACTCCAGCCGGCTCTTGGCGTAGTCGGCTTTGTTGGCAGAGTGGTTCTTGAGGAACGACCAGTTCGAAAAGACCACCAGCATGCCGTAGTCGCGTACGCGCTCAAACTCGTTGACCTGATGGTAGTTCATGCCGGTTTCCCAGGTCCACTCGCCCATCTTGACGCGTTCGCAGGTCTGGTCCGTGAAGGGCAGCGCCCATGCGATGTCGGGGAAGGCGACCGGCTCAGATGCCTCGCGCGAGTACCATTGCACGGACGAACCCATGGTCTGGGAATCGGCCTTGTCCGGTGCCGTCGGCTCACCGGTCTCCTCTTGGCTTTCGCGACCGTAACGATACTCAGCGCCCGCCAGCATGCCGATCACGCCGTCACCCGTACAGTCGGCGACCAGCGGGGCCGTGAAACGGGTCTCCTGGCCGGTCTCAATATGGCGTCCGACCACCGCCGTGATGCGCGAACCCTCCTTTTCAACCGCCAGCGCCCTCGTGCTGAGGAAGAGCCGGATGTTCTTCTCGGCCTTGACCGCCTCAATTTTACGTTCGTCTTCGTAGTAATCGCCCGGCTGAGCGTTACCGCCGCGGCGCGGGCCGATCTCGCTCACCACATCACCCAAGCGCGGATAAGGCGGCAGATTCATGCGCCCGGCCAGATGCACGCGCACCTCGGAACTGTTGTTGCCGCCCAGCACCGGACGGTCCTGGATCAGTGCCACCGTCAGCCCGAGACGCGCCGCCGAGATCGCCATGCAGACGCCGGGAATGCCGCCGCCGGCGATGATCAGATCCACGGCCTCGGTGCGCTGCGCCGCCTTGATGGCCCCCACCGAACGGCGGCAGCTCTCCAATCTGGAGACCTCGTTCTCCGGCGTGAAGGCGGCGTCGGTCGTGAGAATCAACGCGTCGCAGCGTCCGTTGAAGCCGGTCAGGTCATGCAGCGCCAGGCGTGCGGGGCCTTTTTCAAGACGCACACTGCCCGCCTCCTGCCAAGCCCACTCGTTGCCCTGCGTGCCCAGCACCGCCGGCAACGGCGTGCCGTTGACCTTGATCTTGAATTTGCCGGGGGCGTCTTTCTGCGTCCACAGTGCGGCCCAGTTACGCGTGCGCGCCAAGACACGATAGCTCCCGCTTTCCGGCACTTCCACGGTCGTCGAGGCATCCGCCACCGGCGTGCCCAGCCCATGCGCCATCAGGAACGGTGAGCCCATCTGATCCATGAACTGCTGATCCACCACCCAGCCGCCTTTGTCCGTGAAGCTTTCTGTCTCCACGAACAGCGTCGCGGCCTGCACGGCCCCCGCAAATGCTACCGCGACACCCCATCCCACAAAATGATTCGCCATGTTCACACCTCACTTCAGTTTTGTCGCGTTGTTTATACCATAAATCGGCGGTCAGGGAAAACGGCAAACGGTTAAGGTGTCGCTCCAAACCAGGGCGTTTTTATTTGAACGGTTTTTGTGCGGTGAGGGATCGCATGGCGTAC